>JBAQNC010000062.1:0-5279 GCA_049303435.1 Parvibaculum sp.
GAGACGGCTTGGTCGATCGGGTTGAGGTCTGGCGAGTATTGGGGCAGGAACAGGAACCATGCGCCACGCTGACGAACCATGTTTGCGGCGTAATCGTTCTTGTGGACCGAGAGGTTGTCGAGGATCACGACGTCGCCTGGCTGGAGAGTCGGGGCAAGTTGGGTTTCGATGTAGATATCGAAGGCGGCCCTGTCGATCGCGCCGGGTACGATCCATGGCGCGGTCAGTTCGTTGCAGCGCAATCCCGCGATAAAAGTCTGTGTTCCCCATCTGCCAAATGGGGCGTCAGCCTTCAGGCGCTGGCCACGTCTGGTCCGTCCCCGAAGGCGGGTCAGCTTTGTGTTCACTGACGTTTCGTCGATGAACACCAGCCGACCGGGCTCACGACGCATGAAGGGCTGGCGGTGATTGATCCAGAGACGGCGGCGCTCGGCCTCGTCAGAGCGTGCGCACTCCGAGGCCATCAGCTATTTTTTATATGTGAACCCGGCCCGGCAAAGCAGACGCGAAATGGAGGCCGGATGGGCGGCAGTGCTGGTCTCAGCCTCCAGCCGGACGGCGAGTTCCGACATGGTGATGTCGGGCTTTGCTTCGACTGCTGCGATCAGGAAATCAAGATGGTCAGCCAAGGGGCCCTTGCCATATGGTCGCCCCTGTTTGCGCGCCGCAGGGCTACCTTCCTTTGCCGCACGATCAGCCCAACGGATCGCTGAGCTCTCGCTGACCGCAAACCGCTTGGCCGCGCCCCAGCGTGACATGCCTGCTGCAACACTCTGCGTCACACGAAATCGAATGTCTTCCGAATATGACCTGCCCATGATCCACCTCCTGACACAAGGGAATCTGGAGGGTTCTGTGAGGTCGCGCGGCGGTGAAGGTGGGGCTTGGCGCGGTGCGCGACCTCATTGAAGCCGGATTGAGCGAAGGCGCTGACGCGGCCACGGGCTATGGGATTAGTGTTGCGAGGCCTGTTCCAGGTGCGTGGCCTGGGGTGATGCAATGCCGCCATGTCGGTGAAGACGAGGCCGCAACGCCGGCGTCGAGCGAGGCAATTGACGCGCCGTTGGCATTTTTGGGTCGGCTGCGGGGTAATGCTTGTGCTCTTCGGGTTGGTCGACCAGATGCCGGGCATGGGGCGTCCTTGCATCCGTCGGCGCTAATGCCGTGACGCTGCCACGATCGGTGTTGGGGCGATATCGTGTCGTCATGAGGTATCGGGCGGCGACGGTGATGGTCCGGTGCGCCAGCGCGGCAGTGTGGCGATGATACGCAGAATGCCGCCACAGCAGGGACAGACGGTTGGGTCAAAGCGCGGGAGCGGCCTGGTGGTCTGGCCGGCTGCGGCGGTTGGCGGGGGCTCCGTCGCGACCAGGAGTTGTCGGATGATCGCGAGTCGGGCGCGGCGGCAGCCATTGGCGAGGAAGCCATAATGGCGGATGCGATGAAAGCCGTCGGGCAGGCTGTGGATGAGGAAACGGCGGATGAACTCGTGCGGATCGAGCGACATCAGCCTGGGCGCGTTGCCATGACGATAATCGCGCCAGCGGAAGGTCACTCTGGTCTCGTCGGCGCTGACCAGGCGGCTGTTGGCGATGGCGACCCGGTGGGTGTAGCGGCCGAGATAGGCCAGGACATGTTCGGGCGAGCCGAACGGTGGCTTGGCATAGACGATCCAGTTCTTGCGACGCAGCTGCCGGATCGCGGCTGCGAAGGCATGGGCATCACCGAACCCCTCAAGCGTTCCGGAAAAGCGCAGTCGCCCAGCCGCATAGGCCGCCTGAAGCCGCTCGAGGAACAGCCGCCGGAACAGGCGGGAGAGAACATGGATGGGCAGGAAGAAGCGCGGTCGGCAGCCGAGCCAGCGTCCATCGGCGGACAGTGCGCCGCCGGGGACCAAGCAATGGATGTGCGGATGATGGGTGAGCGCCTGGCCCCATGTGTGAAGAATGGCCAGGAACCCGATCTCCCCGCCGAGATGGCGGGGATCGGCGGCGATGGTCTTGAGTGTTGCGGCGACGGCGTCGAACAGGATGGCATAGACCACGGCCTTGTTGTGGAAGGCGATCTCGGCGACTTCGGCCGGCACCGTGAACACGACGTGGAAGTAAGGCACCGCCAGCAGATCAGCCTGACGGTCGGCGAGCCATCGTTCGCGCGTCGCGCTCTGGCACTTGGGACAATGCCGGTTGCGGCAGGTAATGGGCGTTTCCCATTACCTGCCTTATGGGCAGATCCAGTAATGGGGAGCTAGCGTCCCAGCATGGGCATTGTACCGTAAATTACCGTGCATTTTGTCTCCATAACAGTGCAGTCCTGTGCTTCCGTCGACGCGGCCATTGATGGCCGATCACAAACGGAGACGATCATGTTGGAGACCTACTTCTCTGCGCCGAAGATGCTGGGGCATCTGCGCCGCGCCATACCATGCGGGCCATACCTGGATGGCTTCGCCGCAGCGCTTGAACGGCGGGGCTATGGCCCCGAGACGGCCGTGCGCTATCTGCGGGCGGCAGCTCATGTCGGCCATGTTATGGCAGAGCGCGATGCAAGCGTGAGCGATATCGATTTGGCGGCGTTCGAACAGCATTTACAAACGTGCCGATGTCCGCGCGCCAAGGGAGGCCGCCGCAACCATCACACCATCTACGGCGCGAGGCTCTTCCGTCGGCACCTCGAAGAAATAGGCGTGTGCAAGCCCGCTGTCGCGGCGATACGGCCTGCCGAACCGCAGTTGGTCCTCGGCTTTAAAGCATGGCTCAGCAAGCATCGCGGAGCATCCGAAGCGACCATCAGGCTTTACGCGCGCGATGCAGTCAACATTATGGCGGCACTTGGAACGGACCCGACGGGTTGGAGCCCCACCGATATCCGCGGCTACTTCATGAAGCGCGCGAGCATATGCGGGCGCGGCACCATCGAGAAGATGACCACGAGCCTGCGGGCATTCTTGCACTACCTCGCCGTTAAAGGGCACTGCCAAGCCGATCTAGACGATGCCGTTCCGGCCTACGCCCATTGGCAGCTTGCCGAGATGCCGCGATATCTCTCAAGCGAACAGGTCAGTCGGTTGATTGCTGTTTGCGATGGTGACGCCGGCGCGCGCCGGCGGGATCGCGCCATCGTACTTCTGTTGGCTCGCCTCGGCCTGCGGGCCGGCGACGTGGCACAGCTCCGTCTCGTCGATATCGAGTGGCAGGCGGGTTCGCTGCGGGTCACGGGCAAGTCGCGTCATGAGGTTCGCTTGCCGCTGCCCCAGGACGTCGGGGATGCGATCGCTGCCTATCTCGAATGTCGACCGTCGTGCTGTCAAAGCGATCGCGTTTTTCTAAGCACGATCGCGCCTAGCCGCCCGTTCCGGAACGGCGACGGCGTCTCTTCGGTGATCAGGCGCATCATGAAGCGAGCTGGCGTCGCGACGCCCGTCAAGGGTGCGCACGCCCTGCGCCACACCGCGGCGACCGCAATGCTGCGCCATGGCGTACCGCTCGACAAGATCGGCCTAGTCCTGCGACATCGTAGCATCGACACGACGGCCCACTACGCCAAAGCCGATGTCACTCTTCTGAAGCAGGTTGCACAGCCTTGGCCGGAGGCACTCTGATGTTGCACACCATCGAGACCTATCTCGCACTGCGCCGTGCCACGGGCTTTGCGATGTCGAATGCCGAGTACCTGCTCAAGAGCTTCGCCGCCTTCGCTGTCGAGCGCGGGGACGCGTATGTCCAAACACAAACGGCCATCGATTGGGCCGCGCTCGGACCGTCCGTTACGCAACGCGATGCTCGACTAAAGACCGTCTGTCGCTTCGCACGCCATATCCGCGTCGAAGATGTCCAGCATGAATTGCCCCCGGCCAATCACTTCGGCGCCCGCAAAAGGCGTCGACCTCCGCACATCTACTCGGGCGCGGAGATCTGTCGCCTGATCGAAGCTGCCGGCTGGCTTCGACCTCAAGGAGGCCTGCGTTCGTTGACGTATGCAACCTTAATTGCCCTGCTCGCGGCCACGGGGCTGCGTATCTCCGAAGCACTCAAGCTCACGTTTGCGGACATAACGAGCGACGGTCTGCTGATCCGCGAGACCAAGTTCCACAAGACCCGTCTCGTGCCGTTGCACGATACAGTGGTGGCAGGCTTGCAACGCTACCTGAAGCGCCGCGGACCTAGCTCCGGAGATGATCCCGTGTTCGCCGACAGACATGGCCGGCCACTGCGCTACATTGCAGTCAAAGAGACCTTCGACAGGCTGGTCTGCAAAGCTGGCATCCGGCCAACGTCGGCGCGACGCCCTCGGCTGCATGATCTGCGGCACACGTTCGCAGTCCGGGCGCTACAAGGCAGTCCGACGGGCCGAAACCGATGCGGTGCGCATATGGTTGCGCTTGCGACGTACATGGGTCACGTCAATATCTACACCACCTACTGGTATCTGGAGGCAACCGCCGACCTCGTGCGCGACATCGCCGTGGCGGGAGAAGCGTTCATGTTGGAAGGGAGGCGAGCATGACACCGATCGCTCCCCTCATCGAAGCGTTCCTGCGCGAAACACTCGTCCATCAGCGGGGCGCAAGCAGACACACGTGCGATTCCTATGCCCAAAGCTTCCAACTCCTGTTCGAGTTCGCCGCTACGAGGCTCAAGAGTAAACCATCCAGGCTGATGTTGGAGCAGATCGACTCCGGTCTGGTTAGCGCCTTCCTCGAGCATCTAGAGGATAAGCGCAAGAACGCAGCCGTGACGCGAAACGTTCGTTTGGCGGCCATCAAGTCGTTCTTCCGCTTCCTCGAATACCGGCAACCAGCATCCCTCGATCAAGTCCGCCGCGTGCTAGCGATTCCGTTCAAGAAGACGGACACGCGTCTCGTTCCCTATCTCCTGCGCGAGGAGTTGCAAGCGCTGCTCGACGCCCCGGACCCGACAACGCGCGACGGAATCCGCGACCGAGCCATGCTGCACATGGCCGTGTGTGCAGGATTGCGCGTCTCTGAACTGACGGGTCTTAAAATCGACGATATCGATATGTCGTCGATGAGCATACGCGTTGTCGGCAAGGGGCGGCGGGAACGAGCGCTGCCGCTGTGGAAGCCGGCAGCCACGGCACTTCGCGCCTGGCTCGCTATTCGCGGAAAGGTCGCGACACCCGAAGTGTTCGTCAGCGGGCGTGGTGAAGCTTTGAGTCGATGGGGCTTCGCCTATTTGCTCAAGCAGCACGCCGCAGTTGCGGCTCGCCAGCAGCAAAGCCTCGCCACGAAGCGAGTCTCGCCTCACGTGCTCAGGCAC
>JBAQNC010000063.1:0-2403 GCA_049303435.1 Parvibaculum sp.
CGGCGATATTGTTGTCACCACACGCGAAGGCGTTCCAATTTATATGCGTGACATCGCAAATGTCGGCATAGGCAAAGAACTTCGTACAGGTTCAGCATCAGAAAACGGCAAGGAAGTCGTCGTCGGTACAGCCTTAATGCTGATCGGGGCCAACAGCCGCACTGTGTCGGAAGCTGTGGATATAAGGCTCAAGGAGATCGTCAAATCGCTGCCGCCGGGGATCGAAGTCACGACGGTGCTCAACCGCACGGTGCTCGTGGATCGCACCATAGCCACGGTGCAGAAAAACCTGACCGAAGGCGCACTTCTGGTCATAGCGGTTTTGTTTTTGGTGCTTGGCAACGTTCGCGCCGCCATTATCACGGCACTGGTTATTCCAGTGTCCATGCTGATTACCTTTATCGGCATGATCCAGTTCAATATCAGCGGCAATCTGATGAGCCTTGGTGCTCTCGACTTTGGCCTTATTGTTGATGGCGCGATCATCATCACCGAAAACTGTCTGCATCGACTGGCCAAGGCCCAACAGCGGCTTGGTCGCGTGCTCAGTCTTAAAGAGCGTTTGCACGAGGTCATGCTGGCCAGCAAGGAGATCATCAAACCCATCGTCTTTGGCCAGACCATCATCATCATGGTCTATTTGCCCATGCTCGCCTTCAACGGCATCGAAGGCAAAATGTTCGAACCCATGGCCATCACCGTCATTATGGCGCTGGTTGCGGCCTTTGTTCTTTCCATCACATTTGTTCCCGCGATGATCGCAATTTTCGTCAAGGGCAAGGTGAAGGAAGGCGAAGGCATGGTTATCGATAAAGCCAAGTCCTTTTACGCCCCTTTGCTTGATCGCGCTCTCCAGCGTCCGCTTACAACAACAGGCATCGCAGTCACGCTATTTGCCATGTCGCTTATGGCATTCTCGTTTCTTGGCCGCGAATTCATCCCGACATTGGATGAAAAAGATTTGGCCATGCAAGCATTACGCATTCCTAGCACGTCCCTGTCGCAATCTCAGGCGATGCAATTGGATGTCGAGAAAGCAATCAGCCAGTTTAAAGAAGTTGCATTCGTCTTCGGCAAAACGGGCTCCGCCGAAATGGCCTCCGATCCCATGCCACCGAATGCCACGGACACATTCATCATTTTGAAAGACACAGAAAAGTGGCCAGATCCCGATCTGCCGAAGGCGGAGCTCATCAACCGTCTTGAGGCGGCGGTGCAAAAAGTACCGGGCAACAACTATGAATTCACACAACCCATCCAGATGCGCTTTAACGAGCTCATCGCTGGTGTGCGTGGCGATGTAGCGGTGAAAGTCTATGGCGACGATTTTGACGCCATGGGGAAAACGGCAAACAGCATTGCTCAGGTCTTGCAAAAAATAGACGGGGCGGCAGACGTAAAGGTCGAACAAACCAGCGGCTTACCATTTCTGGAGATTGAACTGGACCGCGCGGCCATCGCACGCTACGGCCTCAACGTGAGTGACGTTCTGGACGTGGTTGCCATCGCCATTGGCGGGCGCGAGGCGGGCTTGCTCTTTCAGGGTGACCGTCGTTTCGATATCATCGTTCGCCTTCCCGACAGTCTACGCAATGATTTCTCTGTCATCGAAAACTTGCCAATTCTTCTGCCTGACGAAGTAGAATCTGAGGACGAAAATAGTGGCATCGCACATAGCAGGCCCCGCTACCTTCCACTGAAAGAAGTGGCGAACCTGCGTCAAACAGAAGGACCCAATCAGATCAGCCGCGAAAACGGCAAGCGGCGTATGGTGGTGCAAGCCAATGTGCGTGGCCGTGATATCGGCTCATTCGTTACCGAAGCACAGCAAAAAATTGAAGCCCAAGTCAAACTGCCAGCCGGATATTGGTTGGAATGGGGCGGGCAATTCAAAAACCTGCAAGAAGCCAGTTCCCGCCTGATGATCGTGGTGCCGGTTTGTTTCTTCTTCATCTTCCTGCTTTTGTTTGCCGCGCTCAATTCTGTCAAACAGGCATTGCTGGTCTTTAGCGGCATTCCGCTATCGGTCATCGGTGGCATCTTCACTCTGCTGATTATAGGCATGCCATTCTCTGTATCAGCTGGTGTTGGCTTCATCGCCTTGTCCGGTATATCGGTCCTGAACGGCTTGGTAATGATCAGTAGTATCAATCAACTTGTGCTCGACGGCGTGCCTCAAATACAAGCCGTGCGTGACGGCACGATAAACAGGTTGCGTGCCATGATTATGGCCACCGTTGTGCCCTCTCTGGGCTATGTTCCGATGGCTCTTTCTCAAGGGGCTGGTGCTGAAGTTCAAAAGCCTTTGGCCATTGTGGTCATTGGCGGATTGATCACTGCGACGATCATGACCTTGATGGTGATGCCCGTGCTTTACAATTACTTCTCATTGGGCCGCGAGCT
>JBAQNC010000064.1:0-2373 GCA_049303435.1 Parvibaculum sp.
GTCAGCCAGCGCGATGTCGCCCCTTCGATCACAAATCCCAAAATCAACTGCGCATAGGTGATGTCCGTCTGCAATGCCAGCGCCTGCGCCCGGCGTTCGGCAATCGAGGCTTCGCCGTCCTCGCCCAGCAATATCGAGCGACTGCCCATCACCTCCACCAGCCTGCCGTCTTTCGCGATCATCCCGTCGAGCGCCGCGCGCAATATCTCCGCTTGTGGGTGCATCCACGTCAGCGCCAGATCGAAAGGCGCATGGACGAGCAGCGCATCGAGAAAGGCGCTCTCATCCTCATAGGACACGTCGATGGGCGTCAGCTTGTAGTCGAGCACATCATTGTTGAATGAGAAGTCCGAGGCATGCCGCGACACCAGCACCGCCTTCCTCGACCGCGCCACCGCATGGGCTGCCGCCGCCGACAACATGCCGGTGGTGCCGAGGAGGAGGGTGGTGGTGGTCATGTTTGTAAGTAGTTGTTTTGTTGAAAGTAGATTTCGTACATTGTTCCCAATGTATTTTTAGTCGGACAGCCACCATAATGGCTTATTTATTTCGGCTGCAGCAGTCTCAATGAGATCGATTTTAAGTTGAGTCTCTTGCAGAAATTCCTTCGCAATGAGACGAAAGTCGTCGCCGTCAGCACGAAATTCGCCGGCACCTAGGTGGTCTGCTTCGATGTCATAGTGGAGGTTTTGTATTCGTAAAATTAGATATCCTTCAATTGCCATCACCAACGCTTTTGCGGTTAGGCGGCGATCTGATTCGAGTGTGGTGCGAGAAGGTATTTTGGCGAAGTGTGCTAACTGATCGACGTGCACCATGGTACGAAATCCCTCGGAACCTCTTAGGTAACTCATTGCGATGAGTATGTTTTGCGAAATTTTTTCCGGGGTGGGAAGGTGCTCTTGTTGAAAAGCATGCTCGCCTTTTGTGCTATTTGGATCTATGGCGAGGTGAAATTGATATCGAGTTTGCAATATGAAGAGTGTGCTCAGCAATTCCAAGCTTCCCAATTGGATATTTCTCGATATGGCTTCGCGCGCTGATTTGCGGCGAACTATCAAGTCATCGTCGGCGTTTTTGTTGATCGATCGCACCGTAATGAATGCAGCAAATGTGGCCAACGTCCCCGCAACGACTGAGCCGTAGTCCGATAGCAATGTATGTGTAGCAACTGCTAAATTTTCTCTTGTAAGGGCGGATACCAAACAGAGACAAGCGATAGCAGAAGCTGCTCCGATGCCTAATCCACCATAAAAATCCGAGTGCTTGGGCTCGTTGTCTTTGATTTTTTTTAAATGACGTAGTGCAGCTCTTGTGGCTTCTGACATTGATATGTATTGCTCTCGCTTGGTGGTATTGACTCGGGGGTAATGGTTACAGGTGTAACTCCATCGCAGGCGGCATCCGCCACGCAATCACAACAGCCCGACGAATAAAGAACAACAGCGCAAAAGCAAAGGTCCCGACGAAACTGCGATATAGAAATACGGCGAACGAGAAGGCGTAGTTGTTCGGGTTGTTGATGATGTGTCCCGTTTCGATGTGAAAAACTTCGAGGAAATCCATCAGCGTGCCGTGGCCGAGTTCGTTGAAGACGAACCAGGCGAGGTCATGGATTTTCGGATGGTCGACGATTGTATTGCCGTTGACGGTGACGAAGGCCTTGCCTGCCGGGTCGAACCAGTCGTAGAAAGCGCCGCCGAAGAGCAGGCCGAGCGAGGGGATGAGAAAACCGAGGATCACGAAGACGGTGAGCAGGGTGAAATAGTTGCGCCACATCTTCTTGCGGAAGGCCAGCAGTTCGTTGCGCAGGCGTTCGATGGTTTCGGGCCGCGTCGCTTTCGGCCCCCGGCGCTTGTAGATGAAGGCCGCTTCCTCGACGGTCTTGAGGCGGGCCATCAGGTGATAGGCGATCCAGATGGAAAGACCGAGGATCAGCAATCCGCCGAGGCCGACATAGAGCCGTATCGCGAAATCCGACGTCAGATGCGGCTCGGCCTCGCGCCATCGGGCCGCGAGCCAGTCCCCAGCCGCATAATAGTCGCTAAAGATATTGTCCTTCATGACGCTTGTTCCCCCCACCGGCTGCACTAGTTGTTCGGTGCGGGGCCTCAGGCAAGTGGATTCTTTCCCCGATTATCGCATGGACTCAGTGGCGAGCCGTGTCGCTTCCGCGATTTCGGCTGCAAGTTCCCGCAACGGCTTGAGAAATTGTTTCGCCGCTTCCGCGTCTGGCAGGGCGGAGCGGAAATAGCGCAGCGACAGCGCGCCCAGCACGCGATCTTCAAAGATGATCGGCACGGCGATCCCGGTCGCGTGTTTGCGGCCTTCCAGCGCGCGGGGCGAGACGTTCATGGTGATGCGCCGCGTCTC
>JBAQNC010000065.1:0-2774 GCA_049303435.1 Parvibaculum sp.
ATCCCGAACTCATGCATCAGGGCTGGTTCCATGTGAAGCTGACCCTGGTGATCGTGATGACGGCGGTTCACGGGTTTCTGGCCCGCTGGCACAAGGCTTTCGATCGGGACCGGAATATTCATACGTCGCGTTTTTACCGGATTATCAACGAGGCGCCGCCGGTTCTGGTGGTCTTCATCGTCATACTGGTGATCGTGAAGCCGTTTTAGCTGGCTTCTTTGACAGATTTTGGTGTTCGTTTATCGATATCTTTTTGAAGTGCTGGCAAGTGCATAATGAATGAGAATGCCAGTTGATTCGATTTTGAAATCTCGGCGAGAACGTCTTTTTTGATTTTTAAATAGACGTTTTGTCCGTCAGAAAAGATGTAGTGATTAGGCAGTTGTCCAGGAGTGAACTCTTCAAATTTTTCGCGGATATTTTGCAATGATGCCGAGATTTTTTTGACTGACACTCCTTGATCCAAAAGAAGTTTCACTGTTCTTAATAAAACAATATCTGCGAATTTAAATTTTCGCATGCGGCCTCGACCGCGTCGCCCTGGTTCAACCGGGGTAACGATTCCCGTCCTACACAAATAGTCGATCATCTGTTCGCTATGCCCGGTCCACTGGTGAACCTGACGTAGGTCGTAGTGTGATTCGTCGATCATGTGTTTTCTCAAATATATAAATTCAAGCGGATTTATATATTTAACCCAAATCTTATGAATTAGTTAGCGTAATTCTGGATCGCTACTAAATAGGGTAATTTGACTTGATAATTTCGCTATATATTGTGTTTTTGTCGTCGGATAACCGGCGATTTGGGTAGCGACGCCCGCCTGACTCTGTAAATCGTGACGGACGTCGCTTCAATAACCTCCAAGAATGGAGACTACTGATGTCTAAGAAAGCTCCTTGGCATTCTATCAAGCGGGACATTCACCACAACGATACTGATTGCAACACGGGCAACAATATCGAGACGGAGAATTGGCGTTCGGGTACGGGCGGTAAGCCGCTTTGCAAGGAATGCGCAAATCTTCCTAAGTGAATTCACAACGGAAGATAAATGGTAGGCGAGGCCGGATTAATTGCCGGCCTCGCTTCTTTGTAGGTGGTTGTTGAATTGTTTTAAGGTGTGGGGGGCCATTTGAAAATCTTTGCCGTGTGGCTTCACCCCCTCCCGTCCTCCCCCCTCAAGGGGGAGGGGATAAGGATTTGAATTTCCCATTGCCCTTCTCTTTTTGAGGGCTTATATGCTTGAGGTGAAGCCGGAGTTCTTCCGGTGGTCTTGTTGAGGTTGATCGTCAAAACCGTGGCCCTGATCGGGTAACAAACGGCAGACGGGAAACAGCTGGCATGGATAGTGTGCCGAGGCAGACAAGACGCAAGGTTCCCCAAACGACTTCCATCCAGACCCGTTCCCACAAAGATTATCTTTCAAGACCCGGTCCTCCCCAATCGAATGTTCTGCTCCCAAGCGCCCTGAGGGCCGGGGCGATCCATCCAAAGAAAGACTGTTCCGCCCATGCCGCAGATCAAACTGCAGGACCTCAAGGCCAAAGGGCCGACCGAACTCCTGAGCATTGCCGAAGAGCTTGAAGTCGAGAATGCCTCGACGCTCCGCACCCAGGACATGATGTTTGCGATCCTCAAGCAATATGCCGAACAGGGCATCGACATCATCGGCGAAGGCGTCGTCGAGGTTCTCTCCGACGGGTTCGGTTTCCTGCGTTCGCCGGAAGCCAATTACCTGCCCGGTCCCGATGACATCTATGTCTCGCCTTCACAGATCCGGCGTTTCTCGCTGCGGACGGGCGACACGGTCGAGGGCGAAATCCGTAGTCCTAAGGACGGCGAACGCTATTTCGCCCTGCTGAAGGTTTCGACGGTCAATTTCGAAAGCCCTGAAAAGGCGCGCCACAAGGTTCACTTCGACAATCTGACGCCGCTTTATCCCGATGAAAAACTCGAAATGGAAGTGGCCGATCCGACGCTCAAGGATCGCTCGTCGCGCCTGATCGATATCGTGGCGCCGCTCGGCAAGGGCCAGCGCGGACTCATCGTCGCGCCGCCGCGGACGGGCAAGACCGTTCTTCTCCAGAACATCGCCCATTCGATCACGACCAATCATCCCGAATGCTATCTGATCGTGCTGCTGATCGACGAACGTCCCGAAGAAGTGACGGACATGCAGCGCTCGGTGAAGGGCGAAGTCATCTCCTCGACCTTCGACGAGCCTGCCGTGCGTCACGTTCAGGTCGCCGAAATGGTCATCGAAAAGGCCAAACGCCTGGTCGAACATGGCCGCGACGTGGTGATCCTGCTCGACTCGATCACGCGTCTGGGTCGCGCCTATAACACCGTCGTGCCGTCTTCGGGCAAGGTGCTGACGGGCGGTGTGGACGCCAACGCCTTGCAGCGCCCCAAGCGCTTCTTCGGCGCGGCGCGTAACATCGAGGAAGGCGGGTCGCTGACCATCATCGCCACCG
The DNA here is from genome assembly GCA_049303435.1 of Parvibaculum sp. Classification (GTDB taxonomy): domain Bacteria; phylum Pseudomonadota; class Alphaproteobacteria; order Parvibaculales; family Parvibaculaceae; genus Parvibaculum. Next base: position 2,477 of record JBAQNC010000065.1, read on the forward strand.
CGCTGATCGATACGGGCTCGCGCATGGACGAAGTGATCTTTGAAGAATTCAAGGGCACGGGTAACTCCGAAATCGTGCTCGACCGCAAGATCGCCGACAAGCGCGTCTTCCCGGCCATGGATATTCTGAAATCCGGCACCCGTAAGGAAGAACTGCTGGTCGACAAGGCGACGTTGCAGAAGATGTATGTGCTGCGCCGTATCCTCAATCCGATGGGCACGGTCGACGCGGTCGAGTTCCTGCTCGACAAGCTCAAACAGACCAAGAGCAATGGCGAGTTCTTCGACTCGATGAATAC
>JBAQNC010000066.1:0-32562 GCA_049303435.1 Parvibaculum sp.
CGTTTCAACGACGAGCATACAGGCGACGAACTCGCGGGCTGGATGCGCGGTGTCTTCGATCAGGTAAGCCAAGAGATGGGCGGCAGCTACACGTTCGAGACGAAGATTTCCGGCGAGAGCTTCATCACCGAGCCCGGCGACTTCTCCGCGCTCATCGCCAGCGCCATCAAGGATGTGACCGGCGAGACGGCCGAACTCTCCACCACAGGCGGCACGTCGGATGCGCGTTTCATTCGGTCTTACGCGCCCGTCGTCGAATTCGGCCTCGCAAACGCCACAATGCACAAGGTAGATGAGCATGTGCCCGCCGGCGACATCGGCAGGCTCGCGGACATTTACGAAGCCGTGTTGCGCGGCTACTTCAAAGGACAAGTCTCCTCTTGAGCGACAACAGACCCATCGGCGTTTTCGACAGCGGCATCGGCGGCATCACGGTTCTCAAAGCGCTGCGCAAGCGCCTGCCGCATGAGAACCTCGTCTATCTGGGCGACATGGCGCGGCTGCCCTATGGCACCAAGAGCGCGGAAACCGTCACCGCCTATTCATTGCAGACGACAAAACATCTGCTGACGCATGACGTGAAGATGATCGTGATCGCCTGCAATACGGCGTCATCCGTCGCGCTCGAACCCTTGAAGAAAGCGCTCAGCCCCCTTCCCGTCATCGGCGTGATCGAACCGGGCGCGGAAGCGGCGGTCGCCGCCAGCAAGACCGGTCACATCGCCGTGCTCGCCACGGAAGCGACCGTCCGCGTCGGCGCTTACGTCCGCGCCATCCACAAGCTCGCGCCGAAAGCCCATGTCGTGCAGGAGGCTTGCGGTCTTTTCGTGACGCTCGCCGAAGAAGGCTGGGTCTCGGGCGATGTGGTGGAGGCGACAGCGCGTCGCTACCTCGCGCCGCTCTTCAAGCGCAAGGCCTCGCCCGACACTATCGTTCTCGGCTGCACCCACTTTCCCGTCCTTGCACGGACGATCAGGAAGGTCGCCGGTCCCGGCGTCAGGCTCGTCGACAGCGCCGAGACGACGGCGCGCGCCGTCGAGGCGGCGCTGAAAGCCGAAGGTCTCGAAGCGAAGCGTAAGACCAGCGGCAAGACGAAGTTCCTCGCCACCGACAGCGCCGAGCGCTTTGCGCGCGTGGGGGGGATATTTTTCGGCGAAACGATCCGCCCGAAAGATGTCGAGATCGTCGATCTGCAATTCGGCTGAGACCGGGGATAGATTTATTTATTGTTGCCTGTGGCGCAACAATCGCTTCCGCGCCGCACTATCCAGCGCTAGCTCGAAACCTCGACATGAAATGGCTCGATTTCCTGCAGGAAACACTCACCAATCGAGCCTGATTTCAGTCGTAATCGACCTTCAGCAGATAGAGCCCGTCGGGTGGCGAGACGGGTCCGCAAGCCGCCCGGTCCTTCGCCTTCAAGGCCCGCTCAAGGTCACGGCGGGTCCATTTTCCTTCGCCCACCAGCTTCAGCGAGCCGACGATCGAGCGCACCTGATTGTGGAGAAAACTCCGCGAACGCGCGATGATTTCGATGTCTTCGCCATAGCGCGAAACGGAAAGTTCTTCCATCGTCTTCACCGGCGACTTCGCCTGACAAAGCGTCGAACGAAACGTCGTGAAGTCATGCGTGCCGACGAGCGCTTGCGCGGCATCGTGCATGGCTTCGGCATCGAGCGGCTTGTTGACGAGCCAGGCCTGACCGCGATCCAGCGTCAGCGGTGCGCGGCGATTGACGATGCGATAGAGGTAGTGCCGTCGGATGGCGGAGAAGCGCGCCTCGAATGTGTCGGGCGCTTCTTCAGCTTCGACAATCGACACCGGATGCGGACGCATCAGCGCGTTCAAGGCGTCGCGCAATCGATCCGGTCGCATCTCATTTTCAAGATCGAGATGCGCGACCTGCCCCAGCGCGTGAACGCCCGCGTCGGTGCGGCCCGCCGCCTGCACGCGAAGCCTTGTGCCGCATAGCTTTTCGATGGCGTCTTCCAGCACGTCCTGCACCGCGCCGCCGCCCTTCTGCGACTGCCAGCCGAAAAAATTCGCGCCGTCATATTCGATGGTGAGTTTGTAGCGCGGCATCAGAGAAGCCTTTCGCCGGGGCCGAATGCAAAACCTCGGAGAAAGTCATCCGCCTTCATCGGGCCTTTGCCCGCGCGCTGCAATTCGCTGATGCGCAGCGCGCCTTCACCGCACGCGATGGTGATGCCTTGCTTGATCGAAAGGACTTCACCCGGCTCACCTCTGGCGGCAACGGGTTCAGCTCGCAGCACCTTGATGCGCGTCGTCACCTTGTCGCGCGTCACTTCAAAGAATGCACCGGGAAAAGGTGTCAGGCCGCGAATATGGCAATCGAGTTCGGATGCCGGGCGCGTCCAGTCGATGCGGGCCTCTTCCTTGCTGATCTTGCTCGCATAGGTAACGCCTTCTTCAGATTGAGGCGTCGCAGCAAGCATATCGCGTTCAAGTGCTGCGACAGCGCGAACCATGAGCGATGCACCGATGTCAGCGAGTTGATCATGTAGCGATCCCGCCGTCGTCTTCGGCCCGATGGCGACATGTTCTGCAAGCAGCACAGAACCTGTGTCCAGCCCCTCATCCATCTGCATGACCATGACGCCCGTCTCCTTGTCGCCCGCCATGATGGCGCGCTGGATGGGCGCCGCGCCGCGCCAGCGCGGCAGCAGAGAGGCATGGAGGTTGAGGCATCCGAGACGCGGCGCTTCGAGAATGACTTTGGGCAGGATCAATCCATAGGCGACGACGATGGCGAGGTCGAGATCAAGATCGACGAAGGCGCGCTGCTCCTGTTCACTTTTAAGCGACAAGGGCGTGCGGACCATGAGGCCCGCTTGCGTCGCAAATTTGTGAACCGGCGAAGGTTGCTCGGCCATGCCGCGACCGGCCTTGCGCGGCGGCTGGGAATAGACCGCGACGATCTCGTGACCTGCGCCGAGAAGTTCGGATAGAACAGAAACGGAAAAATCCGGCGTTCCCATGAAGGCGATGCGCAACGTCATGAGCCCGACACCCTGAAATCGATCTGGCTCAAGCCAGTTCCTTTTCCTGAAGCTTCTTGGCCTTGGTCAGCTTCTTCAGCATCATCGATCGCTTGAGCTTCGATAGATGGTCGATGAAGAGCACGCCTTCCAGATGATCCATCTCATGCTGGAAGCAGGTGGCGAAAAGCTCGTCGCAATCTTCCTCGCGGATTTCACCCTGATAGTCCAGATAGCGAATGCGGCAATGAGCCGGTCGCTCGACATCCTCATACATGTCCGGCACGGAGAGGCAGCCCTCTTCATAGACGACCGTGTCTTCCGAGGCCGACAGGATTTCCGGATTGACGAAATAGCGCGGCTGGGGCTCTTCGCCCTCGCGCGCCAGATCCATGACGATGACACGCTTGGGGACGCCCACCTGAATGGCCGCAAGACCGATGCCCGGCGCCTCATACATGGTTTCCAGCATGTCATCCATCAGCGCGCGCAGTTCATCGTCCACCTTTTCGACGGGCGTTGAAACCTGCTTCAGGCGCGGGTCGGGCGCGACTATGATCTCTCTGATGCTCATGGCTTTGAAATAAGGCCCCCAACCTCTTTGGTCAAGAAGAGCAAAAGCGAGAATCAGGCTATAGTTGCCAAAATGTTCGCAAAAACCTCAAGGTCATACCCCTCCATGTCGACGCCGTATCTCATCACCATGATCGTTTTCGCCGCCCTGCTCGGGGCGGGCGTGGTGGCGCTGCTGATGCGCGGGGGCGGAACGAAATCGGAAGCGCTTGAAGAAGGATTCAAACAACTTGTCGCGCAGCAGGGCGAATTGGCCGGGCGGCTGACGGCAATGGCGGAGGCCCAATCGCTGGGCCAGAGCGCACTCACGACGACGCTCAACGAGCGGCTCGATCAGGTCAGCACGCGGATGGGCCTGAGCCTCGAAGAAAACTCGACCAAAACCGTCGAAAGCCTGACGACACTGGCGGCGCGGCTTGCGGTCATCGATCAGGCGCAGAAGAACATCACGGAACTCTCATCGCAGGTTGTCGGCCTCCAGGACATTCTCGCCAACCGGCAGGCGCGCGGCGCCTTCGGTGAAGTGCAGTTGCAGGACATCGTGACGAATGCCCTGCCGCCCTCGGCCTATGAATTTCAGGCGACGCTGCCAGGCAATGTGCGCGCCGACTGCCTGATCCATCTGCCCAATCCGCCCGGCTCCATCGCCATCGACGCCAAGTTTCCGCTGGACGCCTATCACATGCTGCGCAACGCCAAGGAAGACGGCGAACGCTTGATAGCGCAGCGCCAGTTCCGTGGCGATCTGCTCAAACATGTGAAGGATATTTCCGAGAAATATATCGTGCCGGGCGCGACGGCGGAATCGGCGCTGATGTTCCTGCCGTCCGAAGCCGTCTATGCCGAGCTTCATGCGAACTTCCCCGATGTGGTGACGAAATCCTATCAGGCGCGTGTCTGGATCGTGTCGCCGACGACGCTGATGGCGACGCTCAACACGGTGCGCGCCGTGCTGAAGGACGTGGAAATGCGCAAGCAGGCGGGCGAGATCCAGAAATATGTCGGCCTGATGCTGCAGGACGTGACGCGACTCGATACGCGCGTCGGCAATCTGGAGAAACATTTCCAGATGGCTGAAAAAGACATTCGCGACATTCGCACCTCGGCGGACAGTATCTCCAAGCGTGGCGACAAGATTCACGATGTCGAACTGGGCGAAGGCGATGCGCCGGATGCGCTCGCCGGTCCGCGCGTCGAACGCGACCTGCTGACGTGAGGCCGGTCATGCGTCTTCTCGCTCTTTGTGGAAGCCTGCGGGCAAAATCCTCGAACCGCACGCTGCTCGAAGGCGCCGCAATGCTGACGCTGGAGGAAGTCACCCTGACGATTTACGAAGGGCTGGCGACGCTGCCGCAATTCAATCCGGACATTGAAGATGAAGATGCGCCCGACAGCGTTGTCGCCTTTCGCGAAGCGCTGAATAATGCGGATGGCGTCATCATTTCATCGCCGGAATATGCCCATGGGGTTCCCGGTGCGCTCAAGAATGCGCTCGACTGGGTGGTAGGGACGAGTGAGTTGGTCGAAAAGCCTGTCGCGCTTTTCAACGCTTCGCCGCGCTCGACCTTTGCGGTGGCCAATCTGAACGAAACACTCACCGTCATGTCGGCGCGGCTGATCGACGACGCGCATGTCACCGTGCAGATGGCGGGACGCGCCCTGCCCGATGGCGGCGTTGCCGCAGACGCTGAACTCGCGCCAATCCTGCGAGAGGCTTTGGCCAGGTTCGTGGCGGCCATCAAGGCATCGCCACTCACCAATATCTGATTATCTCGTCTGTGGAACGCTCTGTGCCATGCTGACGGCTGGATCAAGTCGCTCATCGGATTATATCTGTTTGCAAAGAAGGCCCGCCGCCCGACACGTCCGGGATGTCGGCAGGCCCGAACGGAGACAGATCCATGAAGAAAGTTCAGGGTATTCTCACCAGTCCCCACCGGCACTGGGTAGGCGACGGCTTTCCGGTGCGTTCGCTCTTTTCCTACAATGGCGACACCGAACCGGTCAGCCCCTTCCTGTTACTCGACCACGCCGGACCGTATGTCTTTGAACCAGCGCTCACACCCCGCGGCGTCGGCTCGCATCCCCATCGCGGTTTCGAAACGGTGACCATCGTCTATGAGGGTGAGGTGGCGCACCGGGACTCGCAAGGCAATGGCGGCGTCATTGGTCCTGGCGACGTACAATGGATGACGGCGGCAGGCGGTATCCTGCATGAGGAATTTCATTCGCAGAGGTACACCAAATCCGGTGGGCCGTTCCATGTGGCGCAGCTCTGGGTGAACCTGCCCGCGAAAGACAAGATGAGCGCACCCGGCTATCAGTCGATTGCCGATACCGACATTCCACGCGTGGAGCTTGAAAATGATCGGGGTCTGGTGCGTGTGATCGCTGGTGAATTTGGCGGCCACAAGGGACCAGCCCGGACCTTCACTCCCCTCAATGTCTGGGACGTGAGGCTCAAGGTCGACGCCAGAATAACACTCGACCTGCCGGAAGGTCATACGACATTGCTTGTCGTGCTCAAGGGCCGGATCATCGTCAATGGCGCACAGGAGGCGGGCGGCTCGGAAATCGTATCACTTTCACGCGAGGGCGCACAGGCCAACGTGGTCGCCGCAGGTGAGACGGTTCTACTCGTGCTGACAGGCGAACCGATTGATGAGCCGGTTGTCGGCTACGGACCCTTCGTAATGAACACGGAAGCGGAAATCCATCAGGCGGTGGCCGATTTCAATTCGGGCAAATTTGACTCGATGGAAGAGACCGTCGAGGCCTGAAGAAGAAGAACCAGAGAGGGCGACGCTGAAAGGCGTCGTCCTTTTCATGTCTAGAACGGTCGGCGGGATTTCATGGCGGCGGCGAGCGTGCCGTCATCGAGATAGTCGAGCTCACCGCCGACCGGCACGCCATGGGCAAGACGCGAGATCGACACGTCGAGTCCTTCGAGGCGGTCGGTGATGTAATGCGCGGTGGTCTGTCCATCGACGGTGGCGTTCATGGCAAGTATCACTTCCTTGACCTCGCCCTTGTTCACACGTTCGATCAACGCGCCGATATTGAGATCGTCGGGACCGACGCCATCGAGCGCGGAGAGGACGCCGCCCAGCACGTGATAACGACCCTTGTGAACATTCGCGCGTTCCAGCGCCCACAGATCACCGACGTCTTCGACAATGCATATGGTTGAAGGATCGCGCGTCTGATCGCGACAGATGGTGCAAGGGTCCTGCGTATCGGCATTGCCGCAGGTCGAACAGATGCAGGCCTTTTCCACCGCCTCAGCCATCGCCAGCGCGAGAGGCGAGAGCAATGTTTCCTTCTTCTGGATCAGTTGCAGAACGGCGCGGCGCGCAGAACGCGGCCCGAGACCCGGCAGCTTCGACAAAAGCTGGATCAGTCGCTCAATTTCGGGTCCTGTGATTGCTGCCATGAGGCGTTAGAGACTGAAGCCGGGCGGAAGAGGAAGACCGCCCGCAATGCTTTTCATCTTCTCCTCGGCGAGACGCTCCGACTTCGCCTTGGCGTCGGCCGAGGCGGCAGCGATCAGGTCTTCGAGAATTTCGCGCTCGTCTTCCTTCATGAGGTCCGGTGCGATAGAGACCTTCTTCACCGCCCCCTTGCCCGACATGGTGACGCGCACGAGCCCGCCGCCGGACGTGCCTTCGACTTCAAGCGCCTCAAGTTCGGCCTGCATGTCTCCCATTTTGGATTGCAGGGCCTGAGCTTGTTTCATGAGGTCGGTCAGATTTTTCACTCGTCCATTTCCATTTCATCGTCATCGGGAAAATGTTCATCGCTCAACCCGAGCGGCTCATTGGCCATCGGATCGCGTACATCGACAATCTTTGCGCCTGGGAAAGCGTCGAGCGCCGCCTTGACCAGCGGATCGGCCGCGGCTTCCGCCTTCAAGGCGTCGTCGCGCGTCTGGGCCTGTTCCTTCAGCGTCGGCGCTGCGTCGGCGCGCGGCGTGGCGATAGAGACAACCCAGCGACGACCGGATGCGCGGGTAAGCTTGTCGGACAGATCGCGCGCTATATCGCCAGAGGTATTCGCCAAAGGCTGTATTTCGATATGGCCAACTTCGAAACGAACGAGGCGAACGCCAGCTTCGAGCGCCGATTTCATGCGGATGTCGCGCTGGGCGCCGAAATAGGCCACCACGTCTTCAAACCGTTCAAACTGCTCAACTGGAGTGGCACTGACCGCTTGCGTGGCGACGGGCTGACGCTGCGCTTCACCGCCATTCGAAACAGTACGCAATTGCGCGCGGGGACCACCACCTGAAGGCGCCAGTGTATTACCTGTCGGCGCGGAACGCGCCACTGCACCACCGCCCTTCAACTGCTCGAGCAATTCTTCCGGGCTCGGGCCGTCCGACACATAGGCGATACGCACCAGAACCATTTCAGCCGCCGCAATGGGGCGGGCTGCATCGCGCACTTCGACAATGCCTTTCAGCAACATCTGCCAGACGCGCGAGAGCACGCGGATCGGCAATTTGGCGGCCATTTCCTGACCGCGCAGGCGCTCGGTCTCCGACATGGCGAGGTCGTCGGCTGAACCTTCGACAAGTTTGAGGCGTGTCAACCAATGGGAGAGATCGGCAAGATCGGAGAGGACAACGGCGGGATCGGCGCCGACATCATATTGGGCGCGCAATTCTGCAAGCGCGCCCGCGATGTCGCCCTGCATCAGAAGATCGAAAAGATCGAAAATGCGCGCGCGGTCAGCAAGACCCAGCATGTCGCGAATGGCATCCTCGGCAATCTGATCAGCACCCTCACTGGCCCCATGCGCAATGGCGCGGTCGAGCAGGGAAAGACCGTCACGCGCCGAACCATCAGCTGCGCGGGCCAGCAGCTTCAGCGCAGCGTCTTCGACAGCGACGTTTTCTTTTCCCGAGACGCTACCTAGGAGCCCACTCAATTCGTCGACGCTCAAGCGGCGCAGGTCGAAACGCTGGCAGCGCGACAGGACCGTCACCGGCACCTTGCGGATTTCGGTCGTCGCGAAGATGAACTTCACATGTGCCGGCGGCTCTTCGAGCGTCTTCAACAGGCCGTTGAAAGCCTGTTTCGACAACATGTGGACTTCGTCGATGATATAGACCTTGTAGCGCGCCGAGACCGGCAGATAGCGCACGCTCTCGATGATCTCGCGAATATCGTCGATGCCAGTGCGCGAGGCGGCGTCCATTTCCAGCACGTCGACGTGGCGGCTTTCCATGATCGCGTCGCAATGGACGCCTGGCTTGTCCATATGAATGGTGGGACCGGCGACACCGGGCGCTTCATAATTGAGCGCACGGGCGAGAATGCGGGCCGTCGTCGTCTTTCCGACGCCACGCACGCCTGTCAGCATGAAAGCATGCGCAATACGATCATTCTCGAAGGCATTAGAGAGCGTGCGGACCATCGCCTCCTGCCCGACGAGATCGTTAAAATCGGAGGGACGATATTTCCGCGCGAGCACCTGATAGCCGGAGGCATGCTGGCGCGGGGGCGACTTGGCCTCGCCGCCGAGCAGGTCAAAACCGGGATCTTCGTCGCTGCTGGATGCTTCCGGGATGGCTCCAAGCGCCGCATTTTCTACGCTGTCGTCCATCGAATTCCCTGATTTGGGGGCATGGCATATGCCAGAACACACATGCCAAAGAACAAGGTGGGAGGCTGGACGAACAACCCGAGGCTAACTCGTTGCGGCTGCTTCCTTCCGGATCTGACCGGGTTGGCGAGGGCTTCGTCCGTCGCCAACCTCCCGAGGCCAGTATATCAGGCGAAAAGGCCCCAGATGCAAGGGCGCGGGCCAAATTCCTTTGACGGGATTGAGCATCCGGGCGTCTCGTGCCACCCTCCCGGCCAACAAAATTCAATGATTGCACAAGGACGCGTCTGCTCATGGGCCTTCCCCAAAATCCCAATATTTTTGCCAATAATCCGCTGGATCGCGCGAGCTACCGCCGGGCCGACCCTGAATGGATCACCGCACAGATCGCCGATTCATCCAGTCTGTTCGTTCCATTCTATCGGCTCTCGCCCTTCATCCTGCCCGAAGAAACCAAGGGTGCAGGCAAGGATGTCGGCTGGCTCAAAATGGGACTTCTCAAAGAATTGGCTGGCGAAAACCCGCTCATGATTTTCCTTGGTATCAACAAGCGTGGAAAATCGCTTTTCGCAGTTGATGTCTCGGGCCTGAAGGACCATGAGAATCACCCCGCGCTCAAAGGACTTGGCGCATTTGAGGATTTGCGCGGGCTCGCCATCGCTGGCGAGATCACGCCGACGGAACTGGCGATCCTTGCGCAAGGCAAAAGCATGATCGACTGGAACCTGCGCCATCAGTTCTGCTCGGCCTGCGGCAAGCCGTCGGACATCGCCGAAGCGGGCTACAAGCGCCAGTGCCCGGCCTGCAAGGCAGAGCATTTTCCGCGCACCGACCCCGTCGTCATCATGCTTGCGACATTGGATGACAGATGCTTCCTTGGCCGCCAAAAAATCTGGCCCAAGGGCATGCATTCGGCGCTGGCGGGATTCATCGAGCCTGGCGAATCCATCGAGGAAGCCGTGGCGCGCGAACTCCATGAAGAAGCGGGCCTCACCACCGCTTCCGTCCGCTATCACTCAACGCAGCCCTGGCCCTACCCTTCATCGCTGATGATCGGCTGCATGGCAGTTGCGGAGAATGACAGCTTCGAAATCGACGGTATCGAATTGTCGGAAGGTCGCTGGTTTACACGCGATGAGGTCAAGGCATCGATCGCGGGTAATGGCGATGGCAGCTTCTGGCTGCCGCCGCCTTTCGCGATTGCGCATCAACTCGTCAAAAGTTTTGCAGAGGAATAAGGCTCGAGCCGTCGGGCGCGATCAACGCCCGACGGTTTCGGCAGCTTTTGCCGCCACAGCGGCGCGATAGGAATGGGCGGGGTAGATGCCCAGAATTTTCAGCTCATTCGTAAAAAATTCCAGCTCTTCCAGTGCGAGACGCACATTGCGCGACGCGGGATGGCCTTCGATATCGGCGTAAAACTGGCTCGCATTGAATGAGCCTTCGAGCTGATAGCTTTCAAGCTTGGTCATATTGACGCCGTTGGTCGCGAAGCCGCCCATCGCCTTGTAGAGCGCGGCGGGCACGTTGCGCACACGAAAGATGAAGCTCGTGATGACGGGACCATCTTCGGGTTCAGCGTCATTGGGCTCATTCGCCATGATGATGAAACGCGTGGTGTTATGCGCTGCGTCCTCAATATCCGCCTTCAGCACGTCGAGACCGTAGATTTCAGCCGCCAGAGACGAGGCAATCGCTGCGCGGGATGAATCGCCCGCCTGCGAGACGATGCGGGCGGAACCTGCTGTATCCGCCGCAACGATGGACTTCAATCCCAGATCGCGAATGACATTGCGGCATTGACCCAGCGCCATCACATGGCTCTCGACCGTTTTCAGATCGGACAGTCGAGCGCCCTTCAGGCCAAGCAATTGATGGCGCACGCGCAGAAAATGCTCCCCCACAATGTAGAGTGCGGAGCCGGGAATCAGGTGATGAATGTCAGCGACACGTCCAGCCACGGAATTTTCAATCGGGATCATGGCCAGCCGCGCCTTACCCTCTGAAATGGCGGCGAAAACATCTTCAAACGTCGCGCAGGGCAATACTTCCATGTCGGGATGGGCTTCGAGACAGGCGATGTGAGAATTAGCGCCTGGCTCACCCTGAAAAGCGATGATGTTGTCTGCCACTGGTCTTATGTCCGGTTTGAAAGCGCGATACGCGCCTTTTCAAGATCGGCGGGAGTATCGACACCGTGCGGAACAGTGTCAACGACAGCCACCTCTATGCTCATGCCCGCTTCAAGCGCACGCAACTGCTCCAGCTTTTCGCGCAATTCGAGCGGCGAAGGAGCGAGCGAAACAAATCGCTCCAGGGCGGAACGCGTATAGGCATATAGGCCGATATGATGAAAGTGAGGCCCCTCGCCATAGGGCGCAGTGGCGCGGGTAAAATAGAGTGCACGGCCCTGACGCGCGGCACGCGGTAGAGCGATCACGGCCTTGACGACATTGGGGTCGTGGCGTTCCTCCTCCACGATAATTTCGGCAGCGAGCGTCGACATGTCCGCGCCCGTGCCCGTCAACGCATCGGCGGCAACGCGGATCAGCTCGGGGTCAAGCATGGGCAGGTCGCCCTGCACATTGACGATGACATCGTGCCGACGCTGGGGATCGACCGCGGCAAGCGCTGCCCAGATACGGTCAGAGCCCGAGGGGAGATTGGGTGCGGTGAGGACGGCTTCACCACCTGCGTCGCGAATCGCGGCAGCGATTTCTTCCTCGGCGGCGGCGACAACGACACGGCCCAGCCCCGATTCCATCGCACGGGCCCAAACCTGAACGATCATGGGTTTGCCGGCAATATCGGCCAAAGGTTTGCCCGGAAGGCGCGTGGAGGCCATGCGGGCGGGAATCACTATGATGGGATTGGGTTTCATCTGGCTTCTGTCCAGCTCATCCGGGCTCCTCAAGCTTCCAATTCGGGCAGCAAATCTGCGCCAGCGCCTGTTCGCTGCCGGCAAATGCCGCATCATACTGCGACGGATCGCCGCAATTTGCTTCTGTTTTGCTGGCTCAAGCCCCTTCAGGCACATCATGAGCCTGTCGCGTCTTATACGGCTTGCAGCGAAGGCGCGGAAGCGGCTAATCTCCGCGCCAAAATTAAGGGGGTTATGACAAGGGCAACGAAACGTTATCCTGCGTGTCACGGCCCTTTCCACCCCAAATTCCGGCGGCACGAGAGCAAATGGATAGTTTCGAACTCAATAAAATTGCAGCCGCGGTCCTTTTTTCGCTGTTGCTCGTGCTCGGCGTCAAAAATGCCGCTGAGATCATTTACGACACACCGGCAGCCAATCCGAAAGCCTTTGTGGTCGAAGGCGTAGTCGCTGAAGGCGAAACGGCACAGGCCGAAGCGCCAGCTCCCGAAGTGCCGCTTCCGGTACTGCTTGCCCAGGCAGACGTCGCCAAGGGCGAAAAGGAATCGAAGAAGTGCCAGGCCTGCCACAATCTGCAGGAAGGTGCCGGCGCAAAGATCGGCCCGGATCTTTATGGCATCGTCGGCCGCAAGGTTGCCTCAATGCCAGGCTTTTCCTACTCGGCTGCCATGAAAGCTCATGGCGCCAAAGCGCCTACATGGACCTTTGATGAACTCTTCCACTTCATCGACAATCCGCGCGGCTATATCGACGGCACGGCGATGTCCTTTGCAGGCATCAAGAAGCCGCAGCAGCGCGCTGATCTGGTCGCCTATCTGAACACCCTGGGCTCCAATCTGCCTCTGCCGAAAGTGGAAGCTGCCCCGGCAGCCGCCGCCCCTGCTGCAGAGGCCGGTCCCGCAGCTCCGGCAGCCCACTGATCCATTTTCAAGATCAGACAGCATCAGAAGCGCCCGGCAATGTCCGGGCGCTTTTTTGTTGCAAAGTTTCTGTCTGTCCGGGCTCCGCAGGGTCGCACTCATCCCCAAAAATGGCCCCACTGCTGGGTGAGGCTCCATCCGGGGCACAAGTGAAAAAAGAGCGGGGGAAAAGAAATGAAGCGAGACAGGACGCACCGCTCGCATGGGCGGATGCTGGCAATGGCTGCAGGCATCGCATTGTTGGGCTTAGCGGCGACGCAGGCGCAATCCGCCGAAGCTATTCGCCACGGCGTCTCACTCTTCGGCCAGCTCAAATATGCGCCCGACTTCAAACATTTCGACTATGTGAATGTCGATGCGCCCAAGGGCGGCATGGTGCGTATCGGCGCCATCGGCGGTTTCGACAGCCTCAATAATTTCATTGTGCGAGGCGATTCCGCGGCAGGACTTAACCTCATTTACGACACGCTGATGACGCCAAGCCTCGACGAAGCCGGATCTGAATATGGTCTGGTCGCCGAGAGTGCGTCCTACCCGGAAGACTATGCGTCAGTGACCTTCAACCTGCGCAAACAAGCGCGTTTTCAGGATGGCACGCCGATCACCACGAATGATGTGATCTGGAGCTTCGAGACACTCAGGAAAATCAACCCTTTCTACAACGCCTATTATCGCAATGTCACCAAGGTGAAAGCGACCGGCCCGCATCAGGTGAAATTCAGTTTCTCGATTTCCGGCAATCGTGAATTGCCCCAGATCATGGGTCAGTTGCCGGTCCTGCCCAAGCACTTCTGGACGGGCAACAACGCCGATGGCAAGCCCCGGGATATCTCACAGACGACACTCGAAATTCCAATGGGGAGCGGCCCCTACAAGATCGAAAAAATGGATACAGGACGCTCCATCACCTATGAACGCGTGAAGGACTATTGGGCGAAAGATCTGCCGGTCAAAATCGGCTCGGATAATTTCGATGAGATCCGCTTCGACTATTACGGCGACCCCACCATCGCTTTCGAGGCCTTCAAGGGTGATCGCGTAGATTTTCGCCGCGAGAACAGCTCCAAGAACTGGGCCACAGGCTATGACGTGCCGCCGGTGAAGGATGGGCGGATCGTGCGTGAGAAGCTGCATACGGAAAACGGCCAAGGGATGCAGGGTTTTGCCTTCAACCTGCGGCGGGACATCTTCAGGGATGCGCGCGTGCGCGAGGCCTTCAACTACGCATTCGATTTCCAGTGGGAAAACAGGAACCTCTTTTACGGGCAGTACACACGGACAGACAGCTATTTCGCAAATACGGAACTTGCATCAAGCGGCGTGCCGCAAGGCCCGGAACTCAAACTTCTGGAGCCTTTCCGCGATCAATTACCATCGAACCTTTTCACCAAGCCCTATAGCAATCCCACAACGGATGGTTCTGGCAACAATCGGCAGAATCTGAGGGCCGCCGCGAAGCTCCTTGAGACGGCAGGATGGAAGACGGTCGACGGCATCCGTGTGAATGCAGAGGGCAAACAGCTTGCCGTCGAATTTCTGCTCGCCGATCCGACATTCGAACGCGTGGTCGCACCCTATCGTCAATCTCTGGAACGGCTCGGCATCAAGGTGACGCTCAGGACGGTCGATAGCGCGCAATATCAGAACCGCGTCGACAATCGCGATTTCGACATCATCGTGCAGTCTTTCGGCCAGTCGCTGTCGCCGGGCAACGAGCAGCGCGACTACTGGAGTTGCGCCGCCGCGAAGGAACCCGGCAGCCGCAATGTGATCGGCATTTGCGATCCGGTGATCGAGAAACTGATCGACGATGTGATCTTTGCGAAAAGCCGCGAAGATCTTGTCACCGCAACCCATGCGCTCGATCGCGTATTGCTGTGGCGTCATTATGTGGTGCCGCAATGGTATTCGCCTTTTGACCGCGTCGCCTATTGGGCGCGGCTGGCGCATCCTGAACCGACGCCCGCCTATTCCATCGGCTTTCCCGATATCTGGTGGCGCAAGCCATGAGGGATGCGAAGATTTCCCGCCGTCAGACGCTTCAACTGATGGCGGCGACGGCAAGCATTGCGCTTCTCCACAATACGCGCGGCTGGGCCAGCATGAGCGTCAGCGGTCCCTCGTATGGCATGTCGATCTTCGGCGACCTCAAATACGCTAAAGGCTTTTCGCATTTCGACTATGTGAACCCCGATGCGCCCAAGGGCGGATTGCTTTCGCAAATGCCTTCGACCGGGGCGTTCAATGCGTCGCTTCTGACTTTCGACTCGCTTAACAGCTATATCCTCAAAGGCAACTCGCCGCCGCGGCTCGATCTCATTTTCGACACGCTGATGGCGCGCGCCTATGACGAGCCGGACGCCGCTTATGGGCTTGTCGCGGAAAGCGTGGAGTCAAATCCGCAAGACAATAAGTTGATCTTTCGCCTACGACCGGAAGCGCGCTTTCATGATGGTTCGAAGCTTACGGCAAAAGATGCGGCCTTTTCCTTCAAGCTCCTGAAGGAAAAAGGCCATCCGCTAATCTCGCTTAATCTTCGCGAGATGAAGGATGCGGTTGCCGTCGATACGCAAACGCTCAAGGTCACCTTCACGGGTGAGCAGACACGCGACCTGCCACTTCTTATCGCGAGTTCGCTACCGATCTTTTCGAGCCACTACTACACAGATCATGCTTTTGACGAAACGACGATGGAGCCGCCGCTTGGCAGCGGTCCCTACAAGATCGGCAAATTCAAGGCTGGCGACAATATCAACTATGAGCGGGTCGATGACTATTGGGCGCGCGATCTCAACGTCAATCGCGGGCAGTGGAATTTCGAACGGATACGATTTGAGTTCTATCGCGACCGTACGGCAGGTTTCGAAGCCTTCAGTGCCGGACAAACACTTTTCCGCGAGGAATTCACGTCCAAGGTATGGGCAACGCAGTACGACTTTCCGGCGGTGAAGGATGGGCGCGTCAAACAGCTCGTGGTGCCCGACCACACGCCGTCGGGCGCACAAGGCTGGTTCATCAATGCGCGCCGCGAAAAGTTCTCCGATCCGCGCGTGCGCGAGGCGCTGACGCTTGCTTTCGATTTCGAATGGACGAACAAGAATCTCTTTTACGGTCTCTACAAGCGCACCTCGAGCTTCTTCGAAAACTCGCCGATGCGGGCGGAAGGTATGCCGGGCGAGGCGGAACTTGCCTTGCTGGAACCTTACAAACAGAAACTTTCTCCTGCTGTCTTTGGACCTGCGGTCACCGCGTCGGCGAGCGACGGTTCGGGCCAGGATCGCGCGCTGCTGCGCCGCGCGGCGGCACTTCTCACAGAAGCAGGATGGACTGTGCAGGATGGCGTCCGGCGCAACGCCAAAGGCGAGACACTATCGATCGAATTTCTGGGAGACGATCCGATCTTTCAGCGTGTCGAGGGGCCATATCAGAAAAATCTCAAGCTGCTGGGTATCGAGGCCCAATCGAGGCTTGTCGACTCCGCGCAGTTTCAGGATCGCCTCAAGAACTACGATTTCGACGTGACCGTGCAACGCTATTCGATGAGCCTCACGCCGGGGATCGAGATGCGCAGCTATTGGGGATCGGAATTCGTCAACGAGCCCGGCGGACGCAACCTTTGCGGCATCAACAATCCAGCGATTGACGCACTGATCGAAAAGGCGATCGCGGCGACGACGCGCGATGACCAAATTATCGCGGCGTGCGCCCTTGACCGATGCCTGCGGGCTGGTCACTACTGGGTACCACAATGGTACAAGGCGAGTTATACCTTGGCCTATTGGGACATATTCGACCGTCCGAAAGTCGCGCCGCTCTATGATCGCGGCGTAGAACAGACTTGGTGGGTCAATCGCGAGCGGGCGACAAAAATGGGGCTTGAGGGGTAAGAGCGGTTCGATGGCGGCCTATATCATCCGACGTATCCTGCTGATGGTGCCCACCATCCTTGGCATCATGGCCTTGAGCTTTATACTCGTGCAATTCGCGCCGGGAGGGCCCATCGAGCGGATCATCGCTCAGCTTTCCGGCACGGAAATTTCGGCAACCGCGCGCATTGGCGGTTCGACTTCCGGCGACTTTGCGCAAGGCGGCGCGGGTGGCGTCGATGCGGCGCTCAACAGCAAATATCGCGGGGCGCGCGGGCTCGATCCTGAATTCATCAAGAAGCTTGAAGTGCAATTCGGATTCGACAAACCGTGGTATGACCGCTTCGGCAAGATGATCTGGGATTATTCCCGGTTCGATTTCGGCACCAGCTATTTTCGCGACGTGAACGTGCTGGAGTTGGTCAAGGAAAAGCTGCCCGTTTCCATCTCGCTGGGACTCTGGACGACGCTTATCACCTACCTCGTTTCCATCCCGCTCGGCATCCGCAAGGCGATGCAGGATGGTTCGCGCTTCGACCTCTGGACGAGTGCCGCCATCATCGTCGGCTACGCGATCCCCGGCTTTCTCTTCGCCGTTTTCCTGATCGTCATATTCGCCGGGGGGTCGTTCTACAATATATTTCCGTTGCGCGGTCTCACCTCCGACAACTGGTCGGATTTGAGTTGGCCCATGCGCATCCTCGATTATCTCTGGCATATCGTGTTGCCGGTGACGGCGATGGTCATCGGTTCCTTCGCGACGACATCGCTGCTCACCAAGAATTCCTTCCTCGACGAGATCAAGAAGCAATATGTGATGACGGCGCGCGCCAAGGGCTTGAGCGAAAATCAGGTGCTTTATGGCCATGTCTTTCGCAATGCCATGCTGATCGTCATTGCGGGGTTTCCCGGCGCTTTCGTCGGCGCCTTCTTTACCGGCTCGCTTCTCATCGAAACGATTTTCTCGCTCGACGGGCTGGGGCTTCTCTCCTACGAGTCCATCGTCAATCGCGACTATCCGGTGGTCTTCGCGACCGTCTACATCTTTGGCCTGCTGGGCTTGTGCATCACCCTGCTGAGCGACCTCACCTATACATGGGTCGACCCGCGCATCGATTTTGAAACACGGGAGGTCTGAGCTTTGGGTCCGTCACTCCCCTTCAAAATGAAACTCAGCCCGATCAACCACAGACGCTGGCAGAACTTCAAGGCGAACCGGCGCGGCTATTGGTGCTTATGGATTTTTCTCGCCCTTTTCACCATTTCGCTTTTTGCCGAATTCATTGCCAATGACCGGCCGTTGCTCGTTCTTTTCAAGGGCGACGTCTATGCGCCGGTCTTTGTCGCCTATCCCGAAACAGATTTCGGTGGCGAATTCCAAACGGCGACGGACTACCGTGACCCTTATGTGCAGAATCTCATCAAGGACGTCGGCGGTACGATCATCTGGCCACTGATCCGCTATGATTACCGCACCATCAATCTCAATCTGCCGGTGCCGGCCCCTGCCCCGCCTTCACTTGAGAACTGGCTTGGCACGGATGATCAGGCACGCGATGTTACGGCGCGTTTGATCTACGGCTTCCGCATCTCGGTTCTCTTCGGGCTGGTGCTGACCATCGCTTCTTCGGTTATCGGCGTTGCGGCAGGCGCTGTGCAGGGTTATTTCGGTGGCTGGACGGACCTTCTGTTCCAACGTTTCATCGAAATATGGACGAGCGTGCCGACGCTCTATCTGCTCATCATCATTGCGGCCGTCATCGAGCCCAATTTCTGGATATTGCTCGGCATATTGCTGGCGTTCAACTGGGTATCGCTGGTGGGAGTGGTGCGCGCGGAGTTTTTGCGCGGACGCAACTTTGAATATGTGAAGGCTGCACGCGCTCTGGGGCTTTCGGACAGCACCATCATGTTCAAGCACCTGCTGCCCAACGCCATGGTGGCGGCGCTGACCTTCATGCCCTTCATTCTGAACTCATCCATCACGACGCTTACCTCGCTCGACTTTCTCGGTTTCGGTCTGCCGCCCGGCTCGCCGTCGCTTGGCGAGATGCTGGCGCAGGGCAAGGCCAATCTGCAAGCACCCTGGCTCGGTTTTTCGGGCTTCTTTTCCATCGCCATCATGCTGAGCCTTCTGATATTCATCGGCGAGGCAGTGCGCGACGCCTTCGACCCACGCAAGGTCCTGCAATGAGTGGGCCGCTGATCGAGGTCAAGGACCTGTCAGTCGCCTTCCGTGGTGAAGGCGGCGAGACTATTGCTGTCGATCACATTTCCTTCAGCATCATGCCCGGCGAAACGCTGGCACTTGTAGGCGAAAGCGGCTCCGGCAAATCCGTCTCCGCCTTGTCGATCCTGCAACTCCTGCCCTATCCGCAAGCCTCGCATCCTTCCGGCGAGATATGGATGGAGGGGGAAGACCTGATCGGCGCGAGCGACAAGGTGCTCAGACGCATACGCGGCAATCGCATATCGATGGTGTTTCAGGAGCCGATGACATCGCTCAACCCGCTGCACACGATCGAACGGCAGGTGGGCGAAATGCTGATCCTGCACAAAGGGTTGCGCGGAGACGCCGTCAGAAAGCGCGTCGTCGAGTTGCTTACCAAGGTTGGCATTCCAGATCCCGAAACACGGCTCGATGCCTATCCGCATCAGCTTTCTGGCGGACAGCGTCAACGCGTGATGATCGCCATGGCACTGGCGAATGAGCCCGACATGCTGATCGCTGACGAACCGACAACAGCGCTTGATGTGACCGTGCAGGCGCAAATTCTGGAGCTTCTGCTCGCGCTCAAGCGTGAAACAGGCATGGCGCTCCTTCTCATCACGCATGATCTTGGCGTCGTGCGGAAGATGGCCGACAAGGTTTGCGTCATGACCGGCGGCAAGATTGTCGAAGCGGGCGCGACTGAAGAGGTCTTCACCGCGCCGAAGCATCCCTATACGCAACATCTGATTGCCTCCGAGCCCAAGGGCCGAGCACTGGGCGGGCCGACAGACGCACCGGTCATCATGGAAGCCGACGATCTCAAGGTCTGGTTCCCCATCAAGCGCGGGCTCCTGCGCAAGACGGTCGACCATGTGAAGGCGGTGGATGGTGTTTCGCTGAAGCTACGACAGGGGCGCACGCTCGGCGTCGTCGGCGAAAGCGGTTCGGGCAAGACGACACTCGGCCTTGCCATGCTGCGGCTTATCTCGAGTGAAGGCGGGATCGAATTTCAGGGCGAGAATATTCAGGGCCTCAAATCGAAGGAGCTTCGCCCGCTGCGCCGCCATATGCAGATCGTCTTTCAAGACCCTTATGGATCTCTCTCTCCGCGCATGTCGGTCGGGCAGATCGTTGAAGAAGGTCTGATCGTACAGAAGCTCGGCCTGTCCTCCGAGGAACGCCGCGCACGGGTGGCACAGGCGCTGGCCGAAGTCGGGCTCGAACCCAATGCGCTCGACCGTTATCCACATGAGTTTTCAGGTGGCCAGCGACAACGCATCGCCATTGCGCGCGCCATGGCGCTGAAGCCGCGCTTCGTCATGCTGGACGAGCCAACCTCTGCGCTCGACATGTCGGTGCAGGCACAGATTGTCGATCTGTTGCGCGACCTGCAACGCCGCCACAACCTCACCTATCTCTTTATCAGCCATGACCTGCGCGTGGTGCGCGCGCTGGCGGACGATATTCTGGTGATGCGCGACGGCAAGGTCGTGGAGGCGGGGACGGTGGACGAGGTCTTTGATGCGCCGAAGACAGCCTACACGAAGGCGCTTCTCGCTGCCGCCTTCGATCTTCGCGCTGTCCCGGAGGCCGTGAAGACCTGAACTATCGTTTGGGCAATCTCTTGACGCTCGTCACATGGCCGGCGGTTCGTGCGATACGCGCCATCGCAATGTCGAGGCGCTCTACTTCGACCCGCATGTGAAAGGCGTTAGCGTGGATCATATGCTCGCCATCCAGCATGATGCCGACATGGCCCTTCCAGAAAACAAGATCGCCGCGTTTCAATGTGGTGAAGTCGATGGGTTCGGGCGACCGCTCACCAAGTGTTGCTTCCTGCATGTCCGTGTCGCGAAGGGAGGCAATGCCCGCGCGTTCCAGCGCCGCCTGCACCAGCCCCGAACAATCAAGCCCCAGACTGTCGCGCCCGCCCCAGAGATAAGGAACACCGCGTAGTTCCTCTGCAACGGAGACGAAATCACGGACATAGGCGCCAACAGGCGCGAGATGATTGGTGAACATCCAGCCGCCGCGCTCGATCTCGCTATAATCGCCACGCGCAGCAATGACCTTGACCTTCGTGTTGAGACCGAGCGGCGTGGCTGGGCGGGTTTTGAGATCGGGTTTGGGATAGATGAAACTGCGGATCGCTGCAACCGCATGGGTCGGCCTATAGAGACGCGGATCGAGGGCCGTCAGGTCAAGGTAGCCGACATAATCATCTTGTGCCGATTGTCCGAAAGCCCAACCGTCTTTTTCTTCATAGACGCGAAAGACTTCGCCGAAGAGAAGCTGGGTCTCCATCGGCGCGTCTGCACGCGGCTCACGCAACAGGGGCACGCAAGGCAGCTTGACCTGCATGTCCTCGCCTTCGACGAAACGCGTCGCTTCCACTTCGCCGCGCAAATGCGCCGCCGCAAGATCGGGTCGAAAAAGATTGATGCGACGATCAAGCAGATTTCGCCGTGTCATGCGTTCAAGGCCCCCGCCCGCTCAGCCACGAGATCGCCGAAGTCGCGGAGATAGACCGCTCCGCTTACGGTGCGCTGAACAAGAACATTGCGCCGATCCATCTCGTCGCGTTTGCGCTTCAAGAGATCGAGGTCGCCCAGCGTATCAAGCGCGCGGGTGATTGCAGGTTTGGAGACATTGAGCGATTGCGCCAATCCACGAACCGTATGTGGCGGCGGCGTCAGATAGACGGTGAGTAGAATAGCAAGCTGACGAGACGACAGATCAGGCCCGTCACGTCGCACCGTCTCCAGCACGACGTTCTGCCAGAGCGCCAATGCCTCAACCGGCTTCATCTGCAAAGCCATTCGCTGTTTCCCCCCGGTCAAATCCGTTTCGGCCCCGTATCAGTCTAGCGAACGCCTAACCGGGGTCAACCGAAGCGGTTCTTGAGGAGACAATAGAGCGCACGTATGGCTTGCGCCTCGCCGCCGACGGGACGTCCCGGGCGAGGCTTGGGCATCCAGCCGTAAATGTCGAAATGCACCCAAGCCTTTGACCGCTCAATAAAACGACCGAGGAAGAGCGCCGCCGTGATCGATCCGGCAAAAGGGCCATCGGAAATATGGTTTACATCCGCGATCTTGCTGCTGAGCCAACTGTCATAAGGCTTCCAGAGCGGCATGCGCCAAAGTGGATCGAAAGTGGCGTTCGCCGCTTCGGAAATCTCTGCGGCCAGCGCGTTGTCATGCGTATAGAAAGGCGGCAGGTCCGGCCCGAGCGCAGTGCGCGCCGCGCCTGTCAATGTCGCCATGTCGATCACGAGGTCAGGCGCTTCGCTGTCGGCTTCGGTCAGCGCGTCGGCGAGAACCAACCGACCTTCCGCATCCGTATTGCCAATTTCAACGGTCAGGCCCTTGCGGCTTTGAAGAACGTCACTGGGACGGAAGGCATTGCCCGAGACATTGTTCTCGACCGCCGGAATCAGCACGCGCAGGCGAACGTCGAGCTTCGCGCTCATAACAAGGTCGGCCAACGCCAAGACATTCGCCGCGCCGCCCATGTCCTTTTTCATCAGCAGCATGGCGCTGGAAGGCTTGAGATCAAGGCCTCCGGTGTCGAAGCAGACGCCCTTGCCGACAAGCGTCACCTTCGGCGCATCGGCACGGCCCCAAGTGAAATCGATGAGACGTGGCGCCACTTCCGCCGCGCGTCCGACGGCATGGACCATTGGATAATTCTCTACGAGCAATTCGTCACCGACGATGATGCGTGAGGTCGCTCCATGGACATCCGCCACCTTGAGCGCGGCGGTGGCAAGATCGGCCGGGTTCATGTCGTTCGCCGGCGTATTGATCAGATCCCGCACAAGAAAGATCGCTTTGGCAAGACGGCTTACCTCTTCGCCATCGACGCCATCGGGCAGGATCAGACGCGGATTTTCGCGCTTCTTGCCCGTATAACGGTCGAACTGATAGGTGCCGAGCGCGAAGCCGAGGACGGCATTCTCCGCACCGATCCCATCGAGATCAGCAAAACGATAGGTGCGCAGCGGCAATGCCGTCGCCAGGGCACCCGTCACGAAAGGATCAGACCCATCGCCGATACCCAGAAGTGCGCCTGTGGCCCCTCCGGACCCATCGGGTAAAAGCAGGACCTTGCCCGCCTCGGCCTTGAAGCCCGATGTTTCTACCCAGGCAGCCGCCGCTCCGGCATGGTTGGCGCACCAGTCGTTCAACCGAGATGAGCGCAGCAGCCAGACAGGCGTCGCCGCCGTGTCTTTGGAACCTACAAAAATTTCGAGCATTCAAGCCTCAAACTGGCATCGCATTCGCGTTTCATAGACATTATAGAGAGGATATGGCCCCCGCAAAGGGCGCATTCTGGAGGGAGAGACGGCAATGGCCGCAGCGGTTTTTGAACTGGTGATCGGCGACAAATGCTGGTCGAGCTGGAGCCTGCGGCCGTGGCTCGTAATGAAAGTGGCTGGCATCCCGTTCGACGAAGTTCACATCCGGCTGAGACAGGACGACACCAAGGCACAAATCCTCGCCCATTCTCCTTCAGGCCAGGTCCCAGCACTTAAATGGCGCGGTCAGATCATTTCAGATTCGCTGGCCATTTGTGAAACACTGGCGGACCTCTATCCCGAAAAGTTGCTCTGGCCCGCCGACCCTGTTGCCCGGGCCTTCGCCCGCAGCGCCTCGGCCAGAATGCATTCTGGCTTCATGGATCTTCGTCGGGACATGCCGATGGACGTGTTGAACCGATATCCCGGCGAAGGTCACAGCGAAGAGGCCCTGGCAGCGGCGCGACAGATCGTGGACATCTGGCGTCATGCGCGCATCAACTTTGGCCAGGTTGCGAGCAATGACAGCGGGTTTCTGTTTGGCGGTTTTTCGATCGCCGACGCGATGTTTGCGCCCGTCGTCAGCCGCCTTACTACTTATGACGTGGATTTTGGCGCGTTGGGCGATGACGTCAGCGATCAGCCGGGCGTCGTCCGGGCCTATATAAAGACCATGTTTGCCCTGCCCGCCTTCGTCGAATGGATGGAAGGGGCAAAGGCGGAAATGAATGCTCGCGCCTAAGGCTGCGGCGCTGCCTCCAAGACATTTTCCTGTCGGTAAAATTGTTCTGCTCCAGGATGAAGGGGGATGACAAGATGATCGGCGGCGTTGTGCATCAGCCTGCCTCGCTCCTCGACAAGGCGCTTGTCGCTGCTCCTCACCGGGCCATAGATATTCTCGCGTATCATGGGCAGCAGATCGCGATTGCCCGGATAGAACAAGGCCTGAGTCAGACGGTGTATGAGGGCGGCATTCTCACTCTCGTCGCACACCCAGACCACACTGACCGCCAACGTATCAATTGCAGGGATGAAACGGTAGGTTTCTTCGGGGATGTGCACGCGCCTCAATTCAGGGTGGCTCTTCAGAATGGCGTCAGCTTTCTCGCCGGTGATCGGCACGATGTCAATCGTGCCGCGATTGGCAAGGTCGGTCAGAAAAGGCGATGGATCACTTGTGAGATAAATAAATGCGTCGAGCTGATTGTGCAGAAAGAGGTCAGCTGCTTCTTCCGGGTCGGCATAGGTAATGTCCAAGCTCTTGCGCGCAACGCCATAGCCACGCAAAAGCGCGAGGCCAACGGATTCCGTGCCTGACCCCTTGACGCCAATCCCGAGACGCTTGCCGACAAGATCGGCGGGCGTAGCAATCCCCGCGCTACGACCTGCCACGAGATAGATCGTCTCTGGATGAATATTGGCGATGGCACGCAATGACCTGATAGGCTTTTCACCCCGAAAGGGGCCGATGCCACGGCGCGCCTGTTCCAGAACAAGCGATTGTACCAGAGCGGATTGAATATGATGGGTCGCAACCGCGCGGACATTTGCGACCGAACCGGACGATGATTTGACCACCGCCAGAACCCCCTCGACACCGCAAGGGCCTCCCGGCTCGCAGCGACCCGCATCTGGCGGGCGGGTGATGATGGCCGCCAGTCTTCCACCCCAGGCGAAATAGGTCCCGTTCGAAGGCCCGGTGCCGATCTGAAAGAACGTGATCTGACTGGCTTCTTCTTCCATGCTGGCTGGCGCGCGCCAAAAGACCACCACCAGCACGCCGAGGAGGATCATGGCCCCCGCACCGAAACCGATCCACCATGCCAGGGGATGCGTATCGGTGGCGCGCTTTCTCAAAAACTTGATCGTCTCAGACCATTTCGACACGTCTATCCGCCAGTCCAGAGGGGGATCATCGCTGCAAATGTGACACAATAATTCGATTATTATAATTAATCTTTTCTTGATGGGTGGCAGGCAAAATCAGCTGAGGTTTCTATTCGAACAGATTCAACGCCTGGACCCATGTCTGCCATGTATGAATATCCCATGCCCCGAATCGGCAAGCGGCCCCATCGACGTGGCCTGCTGGCAACCACAGCGCTGGTGACGGCGCTCGCGCTTTCGGCCTGCGCTACCGCGCCCGGCTCCAAGCCTACAGCCGATGCCCCGCCTCAAAGCGACGCCTCTTTGCGCGAAGTGGCCATATCCTCGACCAAGTCACAGGATTATATTGCTGCGGCTGCCTATTGGGGCAGCCTCTATGATCGCAACGCCAAAGACACCGAGGCGGCCGTCAATTACTCCAAGGCCCTTCGGCAGATCGGATCGATCCAGCAAGCGCTCAGCGTCATGCAGCGGGCCGATCAGAGCAAGCCGAACAATGCCGATCTTCTTTCGGAATATGGAAAGATACTCGCCGCTTCGGGTCATCCAGATCAGGCCTATACTGTTCTAACGCGTGCCCATCAATTGAAACCCGACGATTGGACGGTATTGTCGGCCAGAGGCGTGGCGCTCGACCAGCTCGGGCGCTACAGCGAGGCACAAAAAGAATATGAGGCAGCGCTCAAGCGCGCACCGGGCAACCCGTCCGTGCTGACCAATCTCGGCCTCTCATACGCTATCGAAGGCAATCTCGACAAAGCCGAGGTGACCTTGCGAAAGGCTGTCTCCGATCCGCAGGCCAGCGCAAGCGCACGGCAGAACCTTGCTGTCGTTCTGGGGCTTCAGGGCAAGTTTGATGAAGCCACACGCCTGGCCCGCGCCGACCTGCCGCTCAACGTAGCGGACAATAATATCGGCTATTTGCGCGAAATGCTCACCCAACCGGCTCTGTGGAAACAGATGGAAGCGCTGGACAACAAGACACCGGTCACGAAGACCCAGTGATACCCATTTGATACTGAAATCAAAAAGGCGCTCCAGATTGGAGCGCCTTTTTCATATCCACTCCGCTCAGTACTTACCGATCGCTTCAGCCGAAGAACTTGATTGCCGCCGGCCCAAGAATGACGCAGAAGAGAACCGGCAGGAAGAAAGCGATCATCGGCACCGTCAATTTAGGGGGCAGCGCCGCCGCACGTTTTTCGGCCGCCTGCATGCGCATGTCGCGATTTTCCTGCGCCATCACGCGCAACGATTGACCCAGCGGCGTACCATAGCGCTCAGCTTGAATGAGACTTGTGACCACGGCCTTGACGCCCGGCAGGCCAGTACGTCTTGCGAGATTCTCATAGGCTTGGCGACGCTCCTGAAGATAGGAGAGTTCCGCAGTCGTGATGCTCAATTCCTCGGCAAGCTCCACGGACTGGGCGCCGATTTCCGTTGCCACCTTGGCAAAAGCCGCCTCAACCGACATGCCGCTTTCAACGCAGATCAACAAAAGGTCGAGCGCATCGGGAAAGGCTTTCTGGATCGATTCCTGCCGTCTGGAGATGACGTTCTGCACGAAAATATTGGGCAGATAGAAGCCAACAAAGGCGCCGCCTGCGGCGGCGGCAAAACGCGCCATCCCACCCAGGCCGAAACTGTTGATGAAATACAGATAGAAAAGCGTCAGCAGGAAGACGACCGGCGGCATGATGAAGCGGAAGAAGATGAACGTATAAATCGGCCCCTGACCTCGAAAGCCAGCTTGTCTCAATTTCAACTTGATCACTTCGTTTTCAAGCATTCGCCCATGCGCGAATTTCTCCACGACATCTTTTATGAAGCCCTTTGGCGTCTGACGCAGGCGACCGCGATCATTGGCCATCTGCTCACGGAACTTCTGGCGCAGCGCTTCGCGCTCTGTCGCAACGAACTTCATGCGATTGCCCAGCTTGTCAGTCTGCAGAAGCGGCAGCGTCAACGTCAGCACTGTCGCAAAGGCAGCAACCGCAACAAGCAGCATGACAGCACTCTGGACGTTGAATAATGGAGCAATTACCGAATACATCGCTGCCTCAGAAGTTGAAATTGATCATCTTGCGCATGATCAAAACGCCGATCATCATCCAGCAGAGGCCGCCTACAATGATCATGTGACCGGTGGTGGTCGTGAACAGCGGCATCAGATAATCGGGTGAAACGACATAGAGAAGCCCCATGACGCCCGGTGGCAAGGCGCCAATAATGGCTGCGGACGACTTGGCTTCCTGCGAGACAGACTGGATCTTGGCTCGCATGTTCTTGCGTTCACGCAAGACCTTGGACAAATTGCCCAGGGCCTCGGCGAGGTTGCCGCCTGATTTTTTCTGGATACCCAGAACGATCTGGAAGAAATTGACTTCGGCAAGCGGCATGCGCTCGAAAATCTTGGCAAGCCCCTGCTCAAGCGAGACGCCAACCTTCTGGCCTTCGACCAGGTCGCGAAACTCGGTCCGCACGGGTTCGGCCGCCTCGTTGGCGATAATGCGAAGGCAATCATTGATGGGCAGGCCTGACTTGACGCCGCGCACAATGACGTCGATGGCATTGGCAAACTCTTCCAGAAAGGCCTTCTGACGCCTTGAGACAAGAATGGAAAGAATCCAATGAGGCAGACCTGCACCGGTCGCGAATGCAGCACCCAGCGCGATCAGGGGCGAATATCCAAATATCATGACCAAGGAGGCAATGCTCAGACCGGCGATCGCGCTGATCATATAAAACTTCTTCGGGTCCATCTCGACACCAGCCCGCTCCAGTTTGATGCGGAGGGTTACCCTCTTCATCTGGTTCTGGCGCTCTTCAAGCGAATTCAGCGTATCCTGAACCTGCTTGCGACGCTTGTCGCTATTATCGACGTCGCCGTCCTGCTGCCCCCCCTTGCCGCGGTTGGGGCCGGCCATACGCGCCATTCGTTGTGTCGTCTTGGTTTCACGACCGACAAAGGCAAAGCCGACGCCTGCGATGCACAGGGCGGACAATAGCGCTATTCCAAGAACGGCAATAGTTGGGCTCATGATGACCTATCCATCAGTCCTGCGCGCGGTCAAGCGCGGCAGCGAGGGCGTGATGCTGATTGTAATAGCGCGCACGGTCCCAAAACGCGGGACGGGAAATGCCCGTGGCCTTGTGCTTGCCGATCAACTTTCCGGTCTCGTCTTCGCCCTCGATGTCATAAACAAAGAGATCCTGAGTGATGATCACGTCACCTTCTGTGCCAAGCACCTCGGTAATATGGGTGATACGACGCGAGCCATCGCGCAAGCGTGCCGCCTGAACAATGATATCGATCGATCCGGTGATCATTTCGCGAATGGTCTTGGAAGGCAGCGCATAGCCACCCATGGTGATCATGCTTTCAAGACGTGACAGGGCTTCACGTGGGCTATTGGCATGGAGCGTCCCCATGGAGCCATCGTGACCTGTGTTCATGGCCTGAAGCAGATCGAATGCTTCAGGCCCACGCACTTCCCCGACGATTATGCGTTCAGGACGCATACGCAGACAGTTGCGCACGAGCTCGGTCATAGTGATCTGACCCTGCCCTTCGAGGTTCGGCGGGCGGGTTTCCAGACGCACGACGTGGGGTTGCTGCAATTGAAGTTCGGCGGCGTCTTCGCAGGTAATGACGCGTTCGTCCGTTTCGATAAAGCCGGTGAGGCAGTTGAGAAGCGTCGTCTTGCCCGAGCCTGTACCCCCGGAAATCAGGACATTGCAGCGCACCTTGCCAATGATGGAGAGGACTTCCGCGCCTTCTTCCGAGATGGAGCCAAATTTGAGGAGGTCCGCCATCGTCATCTTTTCGCGGCGAAACTTTCGAATGGTAAGCGCTGGGCCATCGATCGCGAGCGGCGGTACGATGACATTGACACGGCTACCGTCGGGCAAGCGCGCGTCGCAAATGGGGCTCGATTCATCAACGCGACGGCCAACCTGACTAACGATGCGCTGACAAATATTCATCAGCTGACTGTTGTCACGGAAGCGAACGCTGGTCAGTTCGACCTTACCGTTCACTTCGATGAAAGTGCGGTCGGCGCCATTGACCATAATGTCAGCAATGTCATCGCGCGCCAGCAGCGGCTCGAGCGGACCATAGCCCAGAACGTCGTTGCAGATATCCTGCAGCAGGGCTTCCTGCTCGGAGATCGACATGACGACATTCTTGATCGACAGAATTTCGTTGACGATATCCCGAATTTCTTCGCGCGCGCTTTCGGCATCGAGCTGGGCAAGCTGCGTCAGGTCGATTGTATCGATCAGGGCGTTGAAAATCGTCGTCTTGATCTGATAGTAGCTTTCAGATCTTTGATCGGAGGCCTTGGCTTTTGCCGGCACAGGCTTGGCGGAAGGCGCGGGAGCAGCGCTTGGTTTAGCCACAACGCGAGGCGGCTCCGACGGCGCGGCTGCAGGCTTTGACGCAGCCGCGGTCGCAGGCGCGGGCTGAGGCGCCGCGGGTTTATGCGGTGTGGATTGTGTGTCGTTACGCCGTCCAAACACGTCTTGATCCCTTCAGATCATCCCTTGCGGACTAGCCGCTGCAGGAAAGATTTCTTGCTAGCCTTCACGGGCATGGAGTCACGTCCGCACAGCTGCTTGGCTAGATAACGCATGCCTTCGGTTGCCTTGCTCTTGGCATCAAGTTCTTCGATCATCTGTCCGTTATTGGCAGCCGCCCCGAAGAGGCCCGGATTGAAGGGCAAGACAAGTGTCGGTTCGATTCCAATGGCTTCGGCAAAATCCTTGACCGGGATTTCCGGGCGCTTGGGAACGCCAACCTGATTGATTACCAAATGTGGCAAGGAGTCATTGGCGCGCGTCTGCTTTGCCAGATCGAGAATATTCTTGGCGTTGCGCAGGCTCGCCAGATCCGGTGTTGCGGTGATGACAATGTCATCGGCGGACATCAGGATCTTCCTTGTCCATGGGGCCCAGATATGCGGCAGGTCGACGATCACACAAGGAACTGTCTCGCGAACAATCTCCAGCACGGATTCAAAGCTCTCCGATTCCATATCGAGATCGCGATCAAGCACCGCAGGCGCGGCAAAGAGGCTCAGATGGTCTGAGCATTTGACCAAAAGCCGGTCGAGCAGCACATCATCAAGGCGCTCCGGGGCCATCAACGCATCGGCGATGCCCTGCGCGGGATCGTGATTGAAATCGAGACCCGCCGTACCGAAGGCCAGATCCATATCCGTAATGATCACGTCCTCGTTCATGCGGGTGGAAATGCACCAGCCCACATTGTGCGCGATGGTGCTGGAGCCAGTGCCACCCTTCGCGCCCATAAAGACAATCGATCGGCCGATCGGCGGTGCGTCAGGGTCGATATAAAGACGCGAAACAGCTTCGACGATCTGGATCGGATTGAGCGGCGTGACGAGGTACTCGTTGACGCCCTGGCGGATCATCTCGCGATAGACCGAAACATCATTGAGATGGCCAAGAACGACAACCTTGGTTCCAGCATCGCAAACTTCCGCCAGGCTCGCCAGATGGGCGAAAAGCTCGTCCCCGCCCGCCGATGTCTCAACGAGAATGAGGTTGGGTGTCGCCGTCTGCTGATAGAACTCCGCAGCCGCTTGCATGCCACCCATGTGGACCGTGAGATGGGCCTTGGAGAGGCGGCGATCTTCGCCAGCACGTTGAATGACGTTGCCCGTGTCCGGCTCTTCGCAGAAGGCATGGATCGTGATCCGCGGAACCGGCTTCATCACCGGTGCGGCGCCACCTTCTTCTTCCGGCATCGGTGGCGGGTCGATCTGCATATGCGCTACGTTGCTCATTTATTTACCTCACTTACCGCTGCCGAGTCGCGTTGATCTCGCGCCGTCGCGGTAATCTCACCTTTGCGATATTTGGCAAAAACTTCACCGCGACGCTGTGCGTCGCTCGGCGTCATGGTGCGCGGCATCACAAGATCGGCAGGATCCGCGACCATGGCCGCCAGATTGGTTTGCGTCGCGCAGCCGAAATTCTTCGGCACGCCATTGCCCGGGTCATAAGCGAGATTTTCTGACCAATCGCCGCATGGGGCCACGCTTGCGACATATTGCTTGTAGGACATGATGATCGGCGCGCGCTCGGCAGCGCCCGACGCACGATAGGGCGTGTAGCTGACGCGCTCAATGGGAACGCCAGCCTTGGCGAGCATATCGCGCACTTCAACCAAAACATTCATTGCAACAGCTGTGTTGGCCGAACCCGAAGGAGCGGCCACCGTCAGCACGCCATGTCCGCGCTCCTTATAGGCAGCGGCAAAAGTGACAATCGCCTGACGATCCTCATTGCTCAGATGGCCTGTCGCCGCCACCTCGAGCGTCGGCACATCGGGCTGGACCGAAATCGGGTGTGTGTAGGAAGCATCAAATTGCGCATTCTCCGCGCCATTGAAGCCACCACAACCAGCCAGCGCAAGCACGACAACGAATGGCAGGACGATACGGCCGACAATATTTGATGATTTATGCATCTTGAATTCGCTTTTCATCAATCCACCACAAACCCAACAGGGCCCTTAAGCTGCTTGCCGGTTGGCGCTGCATTCTTGTTGCCATAAGTGGCGTTGAGACGGCCCATAAGGATGGTGTCCATGTCGCTGGCTGGAGCGTAGCCGTCCGTCGGCAAGGCAATTTCCTTGCGGCTCACGGGGTCGACCACATAAGGCGTGACGACGATGACCAGTTCGGTTTCGTTCTTCTGGTAGTCGCGACTACGGAAGAGTTGCCCTAGAACCGGCAGGTCTTTTGCGCCGGGAACGCCATCGATATTTTGCTTGGTCGAATCCGACAGCAACCCCGCCATGACCAGCGACCCGCCACTCGGCATTTCAAGCGTTGTTTCAGCACGGCGCACCTTGAGGGCCGGGATCGTCAATCCGTTTTGCACAACCTGGCCCTGCGTCGTCAGTTCGCTTACCTCGGTCGAAATCTTGAGGCTGATACGACCTTCGCTCAGCACGACCGGCGTGAAGGCAAGGCCGACACCGAAAGGCTTGTAGGTCACTGTAATGTTGCCGTCCTTGTCTTTCGCGGTCGGCACCGGGAACTCGCCACCCGCCAAGAACTTGGCGCCTTCGCCTGAAATGGCTGTGAGTGTCGGTTCAGCCAGCGTGCGCACGAGGCCATCTTCTTCCAGCGCCTTGATGGCAGACTGAACCGACACATTGCCGTTGGCATAAGCTGTATTCGCCCCATCCGGATTCGGCACCTTGGGAGCATCCCAACCAGGGTTGCACAATGCCGTAATGCAGGTCGATGTGGTGCTCGGGGTAGAGGGATTGTAGTTTCC
>JBAQNC010000067.1:0-10311 GCA_049303435.1 Parvibaculum sp.
CTTCAACAAGATCAAGCAATTCCGAGGCATCGCCACCCGTTATGACAAGAACCCTCTCAACTTCCTCGCTGCCATCAAGCTCGCCTCAATACGCATCTGGTTGCGCAGTTATGAGTCTACGGCCTAGGTTGGGGATTCTTCGTAGCAAGACGGTGAAGCGTTCCGCTTCCGGTTTCCCTATTTCTCCGAATTGTAGATTGCCCACAAGGCCGACAAAATACCTCAGAGCGACATCATCGTCCTTGGGCGTTTTGGGGTCCGCCATTTGTGCTTTTCGGAGTGCGATAAAATCCTTGGCGACATCGCTGATTGGGAGTGCCAGAAACCTTGCTTCCTCACTTGTGAAGTCGTTTGAATTTCTCACATTTCGATTTTGTCGTTGTCCATACTTCTGCTCGACGAAGGACGGCAATTTTTGTTCGGAGTTGTAGTTTCCTTCCCATTGCTCGAAGTCGATTGCGTAGGCTCGGGCGATAACTTTGTTAGCGTCCTTGATGAAGGCGGCATACTGCGGGTCGGCTTGGTCGAAGGAGAGGCCAGCCTTTTCAAGGGCTCGTTCAACGAACTGCTCGGCCTGCGTTGTTTGATTCCACCGAACCATCCCCTGCCACTCGGCGGCAACAATGTCGGGCATCGATGCCGCCACCTCGCTCTCTTCGTTAAACTCGGCCCAATCTTCATCAGTCCAAGCCTCTATTTGGCTGTAAGTCAAAGGCTGTGGTTGGCTACTTTCTCCGCCATTGGCCGTCGCTCGTTGGGGAGCGGGCGCAAAGCGATATTGGCCTTCTGGTTCTGCGTCTCGAACGGCTTCACCCTCTGCGAGGATTTCATTGAAGATATTTTCCAGCACGAGGCGGAGTTGAAGTTTCGTCGGGATGAATTTTGTCGGTGCGTTCATCAGCCAAGTCTCATATTTGTCGATGGCGACTGAGAAGCGACGAGCCCGTTTTCGGGCAAGGGCAGGTTCGGGGGTTCGGAGCGACCAGACGAGGTGCTTCCGGAATAAGACTTCTCGTAGCCCGTTGGGAAGCCTCGCACGCCAATAGTAAATAGCGCCTCTACGAAACAGGTGTAAGTGTCGGGTTGCCCATTCAGCGCTCCTTGTGCGCTGTGGGCAGGTGTCTCACCTGTGTGTCACAGCGGCGTTGGAGCCCTAGAAAGCCTTGTATTCCACTGTTTTTTGGTAGGTTTGGCTGGGGGACTAGGATTCGAACCTAGATAGGCAGAGTCAGAGTCTGCAGTCCTACCATTAGACGATCCCCCAAGCTTGAGCCGGTACGCATCATGAGTTCGGGCGAATCTTCCCGATCGTGAGCGGCTTGGACGCGCGGAAACTAGTCAGGCTTGGCGCGCTCGTCAACCACCTCCCGTCACTTCGCCTTTACCCTAGGGCGCAACCTGTTAAACTCTTCCCAACTGAAAAGATAAGGAGCCCGTGCGGAGGCGCTGCCCATTCGGGTAATTCGCTGCCTCCCGGGTCTTGGTCGATCGTGCACCCAGATGGTGAGAAGGGTGCGGGAGGGCCGTCGGAGCCCCCCGTTTCCGATGCTGGCAAGGGTGCATCCTATGTATCCCCTGTCGAAACCGGCACTAATGTCCAGACGCCTTCCAAAAAGCGTTGTCGTCGTCGTGCGCGCGGAAAAGGACGAAATAAAGCCAGAATAGCCGCCAAAGCCCAGGAAACCGCGCCTGAGACTGTGCCCCCGACCTCAGCCGGGGCCGAGCCCCAAAACGGATACCCGACGGATGCGGCAGCGGCGGAACGACCTGCTTTCCGGCAAAGGCGGCGCAAGGCGACCGGCAGCGCAATTGGAGTCTCCGGGCAAAAGGACCCGGAGGGCCCGCTCTATGGCGCCCTGGACCTTGGAACCAACAATTGTCGTCTTCTGATTGCGCGACGGACGCGGGAGGGGTTTCGCGTAGTCGACGCCTATTCGCGCATCGTCCGGCTGGGCGAGGGACTGTCAGCGCGAGGGGCGCTCGGCGATGAAGCCATGTCGCGTTCGATCGAGGCTTTGAAGATTTGTGCCGACAAGATGAAACGGCGCGGCGTCACGCGCTCGCGCCTCATCGCCACGGAGGCATGCCGGGCGGCGTCCAACGGCGCCGAGTTTATCACGCGTGTTCGGGCAGAAGCCGGATTATCGCTTGAAGTCGTGTCGAATGAGGATGAGGCCAGGCTCGCTGTAGCTGGCTGTGCGCCGTTGCTCGATCGTGATTGCCGCTCCGCCCTTGTCTTCGACATTGGCGGCGGTTCGACGGAGTTGATCTGGGTGAACATGGCTGCCGGAGATCAGGCCCGCGATCGAAACATGCAGGCGGCGCCCAGGATAGAGGACTGGATTTCGCTGCCCTGTGGTGTGGTGACATTGGCGGAACGCTATGGCGGCGTCCATGTGTCGCCGGAGCTTTATGAGCGCATGGTGCAGGAAGTATCCCAACGGGTGGAGCCCTTCGTTCAGAGGCTTCGCGGCGCTCATGAAGCGGTGCGGAACGAATTTCATCTGCTTGGCACCTCGGGCACGGTGACGACCATTGCCGGCGTACATCTCGGGCTGAAACGTTATGATCGCAACCGCGTCGACGGTGTCTGGATCACGCCGGACAATGTCGAGAAGGTCACGCAAAGCCTTTTGTCGATGAGCTATGATGATCGTGCTTCCCATCCTTGTGTTGGACGCGAGCGCGCCGACCTTGTATTGGCAGGCTGTGCTATTTTCGAGGCGATTGCGCGGGCCTGGCCGACCGAACGTTTGCGTGTCGCCGATAGGGGCCTGCGCGAAGGCATTCTTCTCTCGTTGATGGAAGGGGATGCAGCCCGTGGTCGTCGTCGACGTCGGCGGCGCAAGGGTGCGCGCCGAAATCAGAATACGGGTGATCAAAACGCGCTTGCGAATGATGCGGACACGCGTCCCGAAGGAACCATGTAATGAGCGATGGCAAGACCCCCAAAGGCCCGATTGCTGGCGAGCGCAAGCTGCGCGTTCGCGTCAAGACGGCCAAGAAGAAAACGGTTTCGCAGGTCCGTTGGCTGGAACGCCAGTTGAACGATCCCTATGTGGCCGCCGCCAAGCGGGAAGGCTATCGCTCACGTTCGGCCTACAAGCTTCTGGAAATCGACGACAAATTTCATTTTTTGAAACCCGGCGCGCGCGTAGTCGATCTGGGCGCTGCCCCTGGGGGCTGGTGTCAGGTGTCGGTTGCTCGCACCCATTCGATGGAAGGACGAGGAGCCAAACAGGGCCGCGTCATCGGCGTCGATATGGGCAATATGGCCGAGCTTCCCGGCGCGACGGTCATGAAGCTCGACTTTCTGGATGAGGGCGCTGACGAGCAGATCAAGAAAGTGCTGGGCGGCGAGGCCGATGTGGTGCTGTCCGACATGGCCGCGCATGCGACGGGTCACAAGCAGACAGACCACCTGAAGATCATGGCGCTTTGCGAGGCGGCGGTGGATTTTGCCGTTGATGTCCTGAGCGAAGGTGGAACCTTTTGCGCCAAGGTGTTGCGCGGCGGCACGGAGAATGAATTGCTCGCTCTCCTCAAGCGCCATTTCCAGACCGTCCGCCATGTAAAACCCAAGGCTAGCCGCGCCGATTCGGCTGAAATGTATGTGTTGGCTCAAGGGTTTCGACGGCAGTCTGAAGACGAGGAATGAAGCCGGTTCTGCTAGGCTCGAGACCTGATTTCGATCTGCGGCCAAACACCCTTTGCAATCTCCGACAAGAGTGTTAGAAGCCACCGCCAACACATATCATGATGCGCCGCACTATCAGGCGCCAGGAGGTTGGCACCATGTTCCGCGAAGCACTGACGTTCGATGACGTACTCTTGCTCCCTGCGGCTTCCTCCATATTGCCGAGCCAGGCCGAGACCCGCACGCGGTTGACGCGCTCTATAAGCCTAGGCATTCCGCTGATTTCCGCCGCCATGGACACGGTGACCGAAGGTCGTCTTGCCATTGCGATGGCCCAGGCGGGTGGCATCGGCGTGCTTCACCGCAACCTGACGATCGAGCAGCAGGCCGCCGAAGTGCGGATGGTCAAGAAGTTCGAATCTGGCATGGTCGTGAACCCGGTCACCATCCATCCCGACGCGACCCTCTCCGATGCCTTCATGCTGATGGAGCGCAACGGCATCACCGGCATTCCAGTCGTAGAGGAAAGCGGCAAGCTTGCCGGTATTCTCACCAACCGCGACGTGCGCTTCGCCACCAATATGGCCGAACCCGTGCGCAACCTGATGACGAAAGACAATCTCGTCACGGTGACAGACGGCGTCAGTCAGGATGAGGCCAAGCGCCTGCTCCACAAGCGCCGCATCGAAAAGCTGCTCGTCGTCGACGATGCCTACCGCTGCATCGGCCTGATCACGGTCAAGGACATAGAGAAGGCGCAGCTCCATCCCAACGCCTGCAAGGATGATCAGGGCCGCTTGCGAGTCGCCGCGGCGACGACAGTGGGCGACGATGGTTTTGCCCGTGCTGAAGCGCTGATGGAGGCAGGCTGCGACGTGATCGTCGTGGATACGGCGCATGGTCATTCCTCGCGCGTCTCGGAGGCCGTGGAGCGCATCAAGAAGCTCTCCAATTCCACGCAAGTCATCGCAGGCAATGTCGCGACGGGCGATGGCGCCAGATCGCTGATTGATGCGGGCGCGGACGCAGTCAAGGTCGGCATCGGTCCGGGCTCGATCTGCACCACGCGCATCGTCGCGGGCATCGGCGTGCCGCAGCTCACCGCCATCATTGATGCTGTCGAAGTGGCGCGCAATGCTGATGTGCCTGTCATCGCCGACGGCGGCATCAAGTTTTCCGGCGACCTTGCCAAGGCGATTGCCGCAGGCGCCGAATGCGCCATGATCGGCTCGCTGCTGGCGGGTACTGAGGAAAGCCCCGGCGAAGTCTTCCTGTTTCAGGGCCGAAGCTACAAGGCCTATCGCGGCATGGGTTCCGTGGGCGCGATGGCGCTGGGTTCGGCCGACCGCTACTTCCAGCAGGACGTGACGGATTCGCTTAAGCTCGTCCCCGAAGGCATTGAAGGACAAGTGCCTTTCAAGGGGCCGGCAGGCTCGGTCATTCATCAGCTGGTAGGTGGCTTGCGCGCCGCGATGGGCTATACCGGCGCCGCCTCCATCAAGGAATTTCAGGAACGCGCGCAGTTCGTGCGCATCTCTTCGGCAAGTTTGCGTGAAAGCCACGTCCATGACGTGACGATCACGCGCGAAGCGCCGAACTATCCCGGCATCGGTAATTAAGAGTATTGGCAATCAAGGCATTGGCAATCAACACGTTCAGTCAGGCGGCACCATGACCCCCGGCGCTCGCCTTCAGGCGGCCATCGACATTCTGAGCACGATCGGCACCACCCGCCATCCCGCGGACCGGGTGTTCGACAGCTGGGCGCGCGGCAGCCGCTTTGCAGGCTCCAAGGACCGCGCGGCGGTGGGCGAGCTTGTCTATTCCGTGTTGCGCCACCAGGCCGAACTTTCAACCGCTCTCGGTAGTGAAGAACCACGCCTGCTGGCGCTGGGGGCTGTCTCGCTGATCGACGAAGCGGGCCCTGCCGCCGCCATCGCGTTGGCCGATGGAGCGCGTCATGCGCCCGCACCGCTCGAACCCGACGAAGCCGCCGCATTGAAAAATGCGGCGCTGCCGGGCAAGGATGCGCCCGCCTATGTGCGTCTCAACTATCCCGAATGGCTGGAAGTCGAATTTGAAGGCGCCTTTGGCGACCGGCTCGAAATTGAAATGGCCGCGCTGATGACGCGTGCGCCGACCGACCTGCGTGTCAATTCACTCAAAGGCGACCGCGATACGGCTTTGGCAACGCTCACGGAGGCGGGCGTCGAGCTTGAACCGACACCGCTCGCGCCGCTGGGCTTGCGGCTCAAGGCCCGCGCCAATGTACAGGGGCTTCAGGCCTTCCGTGATGGGCTGGTCGAATTGCAGGATGAAGGTTCACAGATCGCCTGTCTGTTGACAGCAGTAAAGCCCGGCGACCAGATCGTCGATCTTTGCGCCGGTGGTGGCGGCAAGACGCTCGCGCTCGCCGCCATGATGGGTAATCGCGGACAGATCCATGCATGCGACACGGACCGACGGCGGCTCGGCAAACTGATGCCGCGCGCCCAGCGCGCTGGCGCGCGCAATGTCCAGACGCGCTTCATCAAGGCCGATGCGCTGGCGCTGGGTCTCGATGCGGACCTCGCCGATCTCGCTGACCGGATGGATTGCGTGCTAGTTGACGCGCCTTGCAGCGGCACCGGCGCGTGGCGACGCAGCCCGGACGCGCGCTGGCGGCTGACGCCCGAGCTTCTGGCGAGCTATGGCGCGGCGCAGGATGAAGTGCTGGCGCGCGGCTGTCTGGCGGTCAAACCCGGCGGAAGGCTCGTCTATGTCACCTGTTCGCTGCTGCCGAGCGAAAACGAAGCCCGGATCGCGACTTTTCTCGACGCTCATCCAGACTTTGAACTGGCAGCATGGGAAGATTTCTGGCCCACTGGCTACACCGCGCCTGTAGCGCCGAGGGGCGGAGCATTGCGCCTCAGTCCCGCCAGCACGGGAACGGACGGTTTCTACATCGCAATCCTGAAGCGGAAGGCCTGACGGGAAAATCATGATGACTTCAATCCGCGCATTTTCTGTTGTCATCCTATTGTGCGCGATTGCCTTCTCGTCGTGGCCTGCGGATGCCGCAACGCCTGCCATGCAGGCGGCTTCGCGCAGCATCATGGAAAAGGCCCTGGCGACGCATGAGCCCGCGGCGGCGAAGTTTTTGCTGGAGCAGGCGATTGTTGCCGATCCCGCCAACGCTGCTGCGCTCTGCGCGCTTGGTGATCTCTATGTGAAGATGAAACAACCCGCGCTCGCCATGAGATATTACGAGATCGCGCTCACTGTCGATCCGATCAATGTGAAGGCGCTTTCCGGTGCCGCCCGTCTCGATCTTGCCGATGGAAAGAAAGAGACGGCGACCGCCAATCTGGCGATCATGAAGAAAACCTGCCCGACATGCCGCGAGACCAGTGAGCTTGAAGCGGTCCTCGCCCAATCGAAATGAAATTAGCCAAAGACGGAATATGACTGACAACATTCTCATCATCGATTTCGGTAGCCAGGTCACGCAACTCATCGCGCGGCGCGTTCGCGAAAGCGGTGTCTATTGCGAGATCGTTCCCTTCAACAATGCCGAAGGCATGCTTGAAACCTTCAAGCCGAAGGCGGTGATCCTGTCAGGCAGTCCCGCCAGCGTTATAGGTCCCGACGCGCCGCGTGCGCCCGACTGGGTTTTTACGGCGGGTCTGCCGGTGCTGGGCATCTGCTATGGCGAACAGACCATGTGTGCCCAGCTTGGCGGTCGCGTCGAAGGGTCGGATGATGAGCGCGAATTCGGACGCGCCGCCATCAAGGTCGTCGAGGCGTCGCCCTTGTTCGACGGTGTGATGAATGTCGGCGATCAGGAACCTGTCTGGATGAGCCACGGCGACCGCGTTGTCGCGCTGCCTGAAGGCTTCAAGGCCATCGGCATCAGTGGCAATGCGCCTTTCGCGGCCATCGCCGACGAGAGCCGTCATTTCTATGGCGTGCAGTTTCATCCGGAAGTGGCCCATACCCCGCGCGGTCGCGATATCCTGCGCAACTTCACGCACAAGATTGCGGGTTGCAGGGGTGACTGGACCATGGCCGCCTTCAAGGACGTGGAGATCGAGCGCATTCGCAAGCAGGTCGGTTCGTCGCGCGTGATTTGTGGTCTGTCCGGCGGCGTTGACAGCTCCGTCGTCGCCGTGCTGTTGCACGAAGCCATCGGCGATCAGCTGCAATGCGTTTTTGTCGACACCGGCATGATGCGCGCTGGCGAGGCCGAACAGGTCGTCAATCTCTTCCGCCATCACTACAACATCCCGCTCGTTCACAACGACGCGAGCGATCTCTTCCTTGGCAAGCTTGAAGGCGTCACCGACCCTGAGCAGAAGCGCAAGATCATCGGCTCGACCTTCATCGATGTCTTCGACGCCGAGGCCAAGAAGATAGGCGGCGCCGATTTCCTCGCGCAGGGCACGCTCTACCCGGACGTCATCGAGAGCGTCTCCTTCACCGGCGGTCCTTCGGTCACGATCAAGAGCCATCATAATGTTGGTGGCCTGCCTGAGCGCATGAACATGAAGCTCGTCGAGCCCTTGCGCGAACTCTTCAAGGATGAAGTGCGCGTGCTGGGGCGCGAACTCGGTCTGCCCGAAGATTTTGTCAGGCGTCACCCGTTCCCCGGACCGGGCCTCGCGATCCGCATTCCCGGCGAGATCACCCGCGAAAAACTCGAAATTCTCCGCAAGGCCGATGTCGTCTATCTCGACGAAATCCGCAAGGACGGTCTCTACGATACCATCTGGCAGGCCTTCGCCGTGCTGCTGCCCGTGCGTAGCGTCGGCGTGATGGGCGATGGTCGGACCTACGACTATGTCTGTGCGCTCCGCGCCGTGACCTCGACGGATGGCATGACCGCGGATTACTATCCGTTCACACATGACTTCCTCGGTCACGTCTCGACCCGCA
The DNA here is from genome assembly GCA_049303435.1 of Parvibaculum sp. Taxonomy (GTDB): domain Bacteria; phylum Pseudomonadota; class Alphaproteobacteria; order Parvibaculales; family Parvibaculaceae; genus Parvibaculum. The sequence goes on from JBAQNC010000067.1 coordinate 8,552, forward strand.
TCATCAACGAGGTCAAGGGCATCAACCGCGTTGTTTACGATGTGACATCCAAGCCGCCGGGAACAATCGAATGGGAGTGAAACCGGTGGTTTCAGTGGTGTCCGGCGTCAGCGCCTATGGCGCAGATTTGAGGTTGTAGCTTAAGGAGTATTTAGTTCTCGTCGCAGCAATCGAGGACTGGATATGAGAAGCAAACACCCGAGCTCCAAGAAGCCTGCCGAGCAGGTGGTCAAGGATATCCGGCGGGCAACCCGTCGGCATTTCTCTGCAGATGACAAGATCAGGATCGTGCTGGAAGGCCTGCGCGGCGAGGATAGCATCGCGGAGCTATGCCGTAAGGAAGGCATAGCCCAGAGCCTGTATTACACATGGTCAAAGGAGTTCATGGAAGCAGGCAAGCGGCGGCTGGCTGGCGATACGGCCCGGGCCGCGACCACCGACGAGGTGAAGGATCTGCGCCGCGAAGCCAGCGCTTTGAAGGAATGCGTCGCTGACCTGACGCTCGAGAACCGTCTACTCAAAAAAAACACGATCGCGGATGGGGACGAAGACGCATGAGGTACCCTGCATCCGAGAAGCTCGAGATCATCAGGCTCGTCGAGCAGTCACACTTGCCAGCACGGCGCACACTGGAGAAGCTGGGCATCCCGCGGCGGACCTTTTATCGCTGGTATGACAACTACCTTGGCGGTGGGCCAGAGGCACTGGCAGACCGGCCATCAACGCCAGGCCGGGTGTGGAACCGGGTACCCGGTGAGATCCACGACCAGATCATCGAGTTGGCGCTGGAACAATCTGAGCTGTCACCCCGGGAACTGGCTGTCCGGTTCACCGACGAGAAGCGCTACTTCGTGTCGGAAGCGACCGTTTACCGCCTTCTCAAGGCTCACGATCTGATCACCAGCCCAGCCTATGTGGTGATCAAGGCCGCCGAGGCGTTCCATACCAAAACGGTGCGGCCCAATGAGATGTGGCAGACCGACTTCACCTACTTCAAGATCATCGGCTGGGGCTGGATGTACCTGTCTACCGTGCTTGACGATTACTCGCGCTATATCATCGCCTGGAAGCTGTGCAGCACCATGCGGGCCGAAGACGTCACTGACACGCTGGACATGGCCCTGGCAGCCTCAGGTTGTGATCAGGCCCAGGTGCGCCACAAGCCAAGACTGCTCAGTGACAATGGGCCCAGCTACATTGCCGGAGAGCTGGCGGAATATATCGAAGCTCAACGCATGAGCCATGTGCGTGGTGCGCCGTTCCACCCGCAGACGCAAGGCAAGATCGAGCGTTGGCACCAGACACTCAAGAACCGTGTTCTGCTGGAGAACTACTTCCTGCCCGGCGACCTCGAGGTTCAGATCGAGGCCTTCGTCGAGCACTATAACCACCAGCGCTACCATGAAAGCCTGAACAACGTGACACCTGCCGACGCCTACTTCGGACGGGCAGAAGCCATCATCAGACAACGCGAAAGGATCAAACGAAAAACCATCCAACATCGGCGCTTGCAGCACCGCAAGATCGCCGCTTAACATCAACCCAAAGACGAGGTAAATGCTCCTCTAAGCCGCTACGAAACGAGTGCCAAATGTTCTGACGACGGACAGTATTCCGAAAAAATTTACAGTCTAATTTTTCTTCTGGAAATCTAACGCTGATTAGTATCGTGCAGGGTGTTGCCCTCGCCGTAGCTGCGCAGCAAACCTATGTATACATAATTGAAAGCGGTTTTGATTATATGATCGCCGCTCATGCAT
>JBAQNC010000068.1:0-12379 GCA_049303435.1 Parvibaculum sp.
TCCGTGTTCCGCTGAAAAGCAGATATGAGTCCGTCGACGATCTCCACTGGATGAAGCTTGTGCCGGGCAGCATCGCCGAAGTGGTCGATGAAAATGATGCGCCTTGCGGCCCTCACGAAGAGGGATATGTGCGTGTATTGCTGACCGATGTCGATGCGACCGGCTATCTCGACGATCCGGAAGCAACCGCGAAATTCTTTCGCCACGGCTATTTCTATCCCGGCGATCTGGGCATGCGGCGCGAGGACGGGGCGATCCGGATTCTCGGCCGCAGCGCCGACGTTCTGAATGTGCGAGGCTCCAAAATGGCGGTCGCGCCGCTTGAACAAAAGGTTCAGGATATATTGAACGTCGAAACGGTCTGCCTCTTTTCAGGCCTGGACAAATCGGGCGTCGAAGAACTCGTTGTCGTGATCGAAAGCGACGAGGCTCCGTCGCGCGATGATATGCGCAAGCTCGCCGCCAGCTTCCCGCAATTTGAACGCCTGCGTTTCGAGACCATGAGGAAATTTCCGCGTACCGCAGCCGGCATGCAGAAGATCAAACGCAATGAGTTGCGCAAACTCGCATTTGCATCACATGCCGATCAAGGAGATACCCAATGAAAATCTGGATCAAGCTGCTGCTCACACTTGCCGCCATCATCATTGCCAGCGTTATTGCCGGATATGTCTGGAATTGGCTCTTCAATGCCAGCATTCCCGGCTTTCTGAGCGGGCTGGTGGGTGGACTGGCCGCCATACCAATGTGGGAATTGCTGCGCAACTTCGACGCCAACCCTCCTCGCTGACCGGGTCGATTTCAACGACGGACGTTGCGGGCGCAGGCCGCCGCGATCTGCGTTCCTTCGTAACCGTCGGCGAGCGGCGGCTCCACCCAGTTCCGGCATCGCGTATCGGTCGCATCGGCCGCGCACCACAGACCTGACCCATTTGCCTGCCGGGCAAATCTCAAGGCGCGCGCTTCGTTCCCCTTCGCATCGAGATGCGATCCGAGATAGTTCAATACATCAAGTCGCCGACGCGCGGCCTCGCCGGTCATTGCGCGTGTCTGACGATGCATGCCGGTCAATGGCACGGCCTCGACCGTTTCGATCTTCAGCTTGCCATCGCTCATTCGCCTCAAGCCAACCCGCGCTAGCAGGCCGAAGTCGCGGCAGATGTCGAAATGGCCCATGTTCTGCGTGCCGAAATGCATGAAGTTGCCGAGCCCATACAGAATGAGATGCTGGCCGAAAATTTCCATTGCCCGTGCGACATGCTGGTGATGTCCGACAATGACCGACACGCCACCGGTTTCCGCCATCGCCTCGCGAAATTGAGCGACCTCGGAATTTGCCGCGTGCGGGGCGAACTCCTGACCATAGTGGACAGAAAGAATACGCAAGTCCGCTTCCGTCGTCCTCAGGCGCGTCACAAGCGCCTTGAAGTCGCGCTGCCCACGCAAGGTTCCCGCCTCACCTTTTGCTGCGGGCAGCCCGCCGCCACCAAGGCCGAAGGCGGAAATCGCGACCGGGGCGCCGTCGAGCGAAAATCGTTGAGGCTCGAGCGCCTTGGCCCGATTGCGCCCGAGGCCCGGCCAGGCGCGCAAGCCGTCTCCGTGAAGCTTCTCCATATTCGTCAGCGTGTCGGCAGCACCGCGCCCGCCAAAATCCATTGCGTGATTATTGGCGGTAGAGAAAACATTGAACCCGGCGCGAGCAAGAGCGCGCGCGCCTGCCGGATGCATGCGAAAGACGAACATCTTGTTGCGCGGCGGAATCGAGTCATCTGTGGTGACGACGGATTCGAGATTGGCGAATATGAGATCACCCTTGAGCCAAGGCTTGATCCCGGCCAATGCCTTGCCGACAGACAGAAGCTGACCCGCCTTGTAGCCACCTTTTTCAGAGACCGGCGCACCGCTGGCATTTGTACCGGTATCGCCAACGAAGACCAGCGTCAGGCGATCGTCGGCCTTTGCCGTCGCCAGACCGGTAAGAACCAGAAAGGCGGCAAAGAGACCGAGACGGACTTTCCGCATCTTCATCCTTCACCCCTCGCCGCGCTGCGCTCAAGACAGATTATGGCTATTCATGCGCGGCGCGTCACGACATCCTTCGCGCGGCGGTGCGGTGTTCCGTCACCGAACATGTACGGCGAGTTAACTCGCCGACAGTCGGGACTTGTTGTAGAAGTCTTCTCGTTCACTGGGGGGTGACAGAGGCAGGTTCTCAAAAGCCCGTCATCGCAAGTCTCATATCATGGCAAATCGGCCTGTTTTCTTTGACGCTTCCGGGCGTCGCGCTCTTCATATCTCTCTTTTCAGCTGGTCCGCCGCCGTCGTCAGCACCGTCATCGGACTGGCGTTTCTGGCCAGCCTTGCGGTGGTACCGCATCTTTCATCCGTGCAGCTTCCCGGACGGTTGAGCGCACTGCCCAACACCCGACTCCTGAAGACAGCCAGGGCGCCGGGCTTGCTGAAAAGCGCCAATCGACTTTCTCTTCGCGCCCACCAGAGGCGGCTGAAGATCGTGCGCGAGATGCAGCGCCGCAAGGAGCATGCCCGCCTCAATAATGCCGTCGCACAAATCCTTCAGCCGCAGGCAACGCGCGCGCTTTCCGTCGCCTTCTATCCGACATGGGGCGACAATACCTTTGCCTCGCTCAAGCGCGCGCTTCCCTCACTGGATTGGGTGGTGCCGACATGGCTGTCGATCCAGGGCGACCAACCGATCCTGAAGGCGGATTTCGATCCGCATCTGGCCAGATATATTCACGACACAAAGCCCGGCGTGGCGATCCTGCCGGTCCTGCAAAACCTCAACGAAGGTTCATGGAATGGCGCGGGGCTCGTCAATTTGTTACAGGCGCCTCCCAAACGCGCCGCACTCATCGCGCAACTGACGCAATATCTGCAAGAGCACAAGCTGCAGGGCGTAGTGATCGACTTTGAAAACTACCCGGCCAGCTCACGCAAGAATCTGAAAAGTTTCCTTCACGAATTGACCTCTGCGTTCAAGCCTCATGGCTGGATTGTCGTCATGGCGACCGCTGTGGGCGATGACACATGGCCCTTCGCGCAGATGGCCGCGATCGTCGATTACACCATGCTGATGGCCTATGACGAACACTGGCAATCGGGGCCCGCGGGCCCCATTGCCGGCCAATCATGGTTTGAAGACATTCTCGACAAACGCATGAAGGTCTTGAACCCCGCCCGGACCATCGTCGCCATCGGGAGCTATGGCTATGACTGGAACGGCGGCGACGTCGACAGCATCACCTTTCAGGATGCGGTGATCGCGGCCCATGACTCCGAAGCCGATGTCAGTTTCGATCCCGATGCCAACAACCCGCATTTTTCCTATATGGAAGACGACAACATCGAACATGACGTCTGGTTTCTCGACGGGGTGACGGCTTATAACGAAATTCACGCTGCCGACCCCTACAAGCCCGCGGGCTATGCGGTCTGGCGGCTGGGCGGTGAGGATCCGACCATCTGGAGCCTGATGGGACGGCCTTATGAAGCGCCTGCGCCTGACGCGCTGAAAAACATTCCGATCATCGACGATATCGATTTCGAAGGACGCGGCGAGTTCCTCTCCGTCGCAGCCGAGCCCACCAGCGGCACACGCACCTTCGAGGTCGAACCTCAAATGGGCGACATCACGGACGAAACCTATACGCGCCTGCCGACGACCTATGTGATCCATCAATTCGGCGCGGCGGACAAAAAGATCGCGCTGACTTTCGACGATGGCCCCGACCCGGAATGGACACCGAAGATTCTCGACATCCTCAAGGCGAAGCATGTGCCCGCCACTTTTTTTGCTATCGGCGACGAGGCGGAAGCAAACCCCGACCTGATCCAGCGCGAAGTAGCCGAGGGTCATGAAGTGGGGAGCCACACCTTTACTCACCCCAATCTCTCGGTGACGCCGCCGGAGGCGGTGACGCTTGAACTCAACGCGACGCAAAGACTGTTCGAGGCATTGACGGGCCGCTCGCTCCGCCTGTTTCGCCCGCCCTATCTGGGGGATTCGAATCCTACCGACGCCGACGAGATCGCGCCCATCAAGATCGCGCAGGATCTCGGCTATATCGCCGTCGGCCTGAATGTCGATCCGGAGGACTGGGCACGTCCCGGTGTCGACAAGATCATCGGCGACACAATAAGTCAGGTCCATGCCGTCACGCCCAATATGCCACGCAATATCGTGCTGCTGCATGATGGCGGCGGCGACCGCTCGGAAACCGTGGCGGCGCTGCCGGTCATTGTCGATCGGCTGCGCGCGGAGGGCTACACATTCGTGCCCGCTTCAAACCTCATCAAGCTGACGCGCGAAGAGGCGATGCCACATTTGCCGCTCACCGTGTCGCTGCTGACCGACCGCGCCGTCTTCATGACCATGAGCACGCTCGGCCATATGCTTTACTGGACTTTCTTCCTCGCCATCTGGATTGGCATTGCACGCCTTTTGTTCCTCGTAGTGCTGAGCCTCCTACGCCGACGCAAGGAACTGACAAGGACCGAACCACCACTCAGGCCCGAACGCTTCAAGGTGACGGTGATCGTGCCCGCCTATAATGAAGAGAATGTCATCGTGCCGACGGTCGAAGGCATCCTCGCCAGCGATTACCGGAATATGGAAGTCATCATCGTCAACGACGGCTCGAAGGACAATACGCTCAAGGTGGCGCAACGACGCTTTGACGCCGAGCCGCGTGTGCGCATCATCGACATCGCGAATGGCGGCAAGGCCAATGCGCTCAACGTGGCGATTGCCCAAGCGAAGGGGGACATCGTTGTCGCGCTGGACGCCGATACACAATTCGAGCCGGACGCCATCGCACGACTGGTGCGTTGGTTCGACGATGAATCCGTCGGCGCGGTGGCAGGCAACGCCAAGGTCGGCAATCGCATCAACATGGTCACGCGCTGGCAGGCACTCGAATATATTTCGGCTCAAAACCTCGAGCGGCGCGCGCTCGCCGCACTCGACACGCTGACGGTCGTGCCGGGCGCCATCGGCGCATGGCGGCGTAGCGCACTTGAGGCGCTTGGCGGTTTTGGCGGCGACACGCTGGCCGAAGACCAGGACCTCACCATCGCCATGCAGAAGGCAGGCCACCGCGTTCTCTTCGATAGCAGCGCCATCGCCTGGACCGAAGCGCCCGCGACATTCAGCGGACTTCAGAAGCAGCGCTTCCGCTGGTCCTACGGCACGCTACAATGCCTGTGGAAGCATCGCGACGCGACCTTCCACCCGCGTTATGGCGCGCTCGGCATGATCGCCCTGCCGCAGGTCTGGCTCTTCCAGATCGCGCTCACCGCGCTTGCGCCCCTTGCCGACCTGTTGCTGGTCTGGCAGCTGATCAGCCAATGGATCGCCTATGCCGAACATGGGGCAGAATTCCAGAATGCCAATCTTCAACTCATCGGCATCTTCTACATCATCTTTACGCTGGTCGATCTGGCAGCGGCCGCCTTCGGCTTCCTGATGGAAAAGGGCGAGGACTGGCGGTTGCTCTGGTGGCTCGTCCTCCAACGCTTCGGCTATCGCCAGCTGATGTACTATGTCGTCGTGCGCTCGATCATCACGGCGCTGCGGGGTCCCTTCGTCGGTTGGGGCAAGCTTGAGCGCATGGGAACGGTCACGAGAAAGTCCGCCATTTGAGGTTTGCTTGAAAAAATACGGATTTTCGTGGAAAACGCAGATGACCCCTTATCCCGTCTTGGACGAAGGCTTAAATGCCTGACAGGATAAGAGCAAAGACACGCACCTTGCCGCTCGCCCCATGGCGCGCTGAAGCAGGGTACAAAATGGGAGCCCTCAGATGAGCAACGCCGCCGCCCTTCTCAAGCCGGAAACCGCACGGGATGAAGTCTATGCAACCCCTCTAGAGGATCTGAACCCGGCCCAACCGGCCCTCTTTCAGGCCAATACAATGTTCTCGATCTTCGAGCGCCTGCGCGCGGAAGACCCGGTCCATTATACGCCTGAGAGCGAGTTCGGGGCCTTCTGGTCGGTCACGAAATACAAGGACATCATGGCGGTCGACACCAACCATGAAGTCTTTTCATCCGAAGGCGGCATCACTATCGGCGATCAGCCGATGGAAGAAGGCCCCCTGCCCATGTTCATTGCCATGGACCCGCCCAAACATGACGTGCAGCGCAAGACCGTGACACCCGCCGTCTCGCCCATGAACCTCGCGCGCCTCGAACCGCTTATTCGCGAACGTGCCGGCGCTATTCTCGACGGGCTGCCCATCGGCGAGGAATTCGACTGGGTGGACAAGGTGTCGATGGAACTCACCGCCATGACGCTCGCCACGCTTTTCGGTATCCCGCAGGAAGATCGCCGCAAGCTCACCTATTGGTCAGATGTGGTGACGGCTGTGCCCGGTCAGGGTCTCATCGATACGCTTGAACAGAAGTTTGAAATCTTCATCGACTATCACGCCTATTTTACCGAGCTCTGGAACCAGCGCGTCAATGCCGATCCGCAGCCCGACCTCATCTCGATGCTGGCGCATGGCGAGGCGACGCGAAACATGGAGCCACGCGAATATTTCGGCAATGTCGTGCTGCTGACCGTTGGCGGCAACGACACGACGCGCAACACGATCTCGGGCTCAGTGCTGGCGCTTAACCAGAACCCGGACCAGTACAAAAAGCTGCGCGAAAACCCCGATCTCATCCCAAGCATGGTTTCGGAAACCATCCGCTGGCAGACACCGCTTGCGCATATGCGCCGTCGCGCGCTACAGGACTACGAGCTTGGCGGCAAACAGATCAAGAAAGGCGACAAGGTCGTCATGTGGTATGTCTCGGGCAATCGCGATGACGAAGTGATCGAAAATCCCAACGACTACATCATCGACCGACCGCGCGTGCGCAACCATCTTTCCTTCGGATTTGGCATCCACCGCTGCGTCGGCAATCGTCTTGCCGAACTTCAGTTGAAAATTATCTGGGAAGAAATCCTGAAGCGCTTCCCCAGCGTCGACGTCGTGGGCGAGCCGAAGCGGAGCTATTCGACCTTCGTGAGAGGCTATGAACGCCTGCCGGTAATCATTCCCTCGCGTCTCTGACGAGGTTGCCGCAAGGGAATCCTTGCCTGCCAGGGACGACTAGCATTGCCTGCCGACAGAGCTGGATTGAGGTGCTATGAAGGGCCGAAATCCAGACCCGAAGGCATGCCTGATATGACCCACTCCGTTTCCAAAGATGCGCGCGCCATGGGCGATCGCGTTGAAGCTTTTGTCCGCAATGTCATCGCGCCATATGAGCGCGATCCGCGCGCAGGCGCGCATGGACCTTCGGACGAACTCGTCCGCGAAATGCGCGAAAAGGCGAAACAGGCGGACGTGATGACGCCGCATATTCGCAATGATGGCGGTCACTTCAGCCAACTCGACACGGCCTATATTCTGAAAAAATCGGGCCTGTCGCCGCTCGGTCCCGTCGCCTGTAACACCATGGCGCCGGACGAAGGCAATATGTTCCTCATCGGCAAGGCGGGCAGCGCGGAACAGAAGGAACGCTTTCTGAAACCGCTCGTCAGCGGCGAGGCGCGTTCTGCCTTCTTCATGACGGAGCCTGCGGCGGAAGGTGGCGCGGGATCGGACCCGTCGATGATGAAGACAGAAGCCGTGCTCGACGGCAATCACTGGGTCATCAAGGGCCGCAAGACCTATATCACCGGCGCGGTGGGGGCGAAGGTCGGCATCATCATGGCGAATTCGAAAGAAGGCGCCTGCATGTTCCTTGTCGATCTGCCTAACCCCGCGATCAAGATCGATCGTGTACTTGAGACAATCGACAGTTCCATGCCGGGCGGCCACGCCGAAGTCACCATCGACAATCTGCGCGTCTCCGCCGACCAGATGTTGGGTCAGCCGGGTGAAGGTTTTCGTTTCGCGCAAATCCGTCTCGCGCCCGCACGCCTTTCCCATTGCATGCGCTGGTATGGCGTTGGCGTTCGTGCGCAGGAAATCGCCACCGACTATGCCTGCCACCGCCAGGCCTTCGGCAAATTGCTGATCGATCATGAAGGCGTCGGCTTCATGCTGGCCGAAAACCAGATCGACCTCAAACAGGCCGAGCTGATGATCGACTGGTGCGCCAGCGCGCTTGACGCGGGCGGCGACGGCAATATCGAAAGCTCGATGACGAAGGTTGCCGTGTCGGAAGCGCTCTTCCGGGTGGCCGACCGTTGCGTGCAGGTGATGGGCGGACAAGGCGTGACGCAGGACACGATCGTCGAACAATTCTTCCGCGAAATTCGCGCCTTCCGCATCTATGACGGCCCGACGGAAGTGCACAAATGGTCGCTTGCCAAAAAGATCAAGAAGGCGACGCTTTCTGCATAAAGAAAAGCCGCGGGAAGCATGAAGCTTCCCGCGGCATCTCTCAAAGCTCTGACCGATCGCTATACTACCAGAGACCGAGTTTCTGGACCTCAGCTCGACCGACCACCATGTGATGGACTTCATCGGGACCGTCGGCAAAGCGCAGATGACGCATGTCGGTGTACATTTCGGCAAGCGGCGTCCATTGCGAAATGCCGGCGGCGCCATGCATCTGGATCGCCTGATCGATGATGAGGCAAACCTTTTCCGGCACCATGGCCTTGACCGCGCTGACGTAAACGCGGGCTTCCTTGTTGCCCAGCACGTCCATGGCCTTGGCCGCCTGCAACACGGCAAGACGCATGGCGTTGATCTCGATGCGGGCGCGGGAAATGATCTCGAGATTGCCGCCGAGTTTCGCAATCGGCTTGCCGAAAGCTTCGCGCGTCGCCGAACGCCTGACCATCAGTTCCAGCGCCTTTTCGGCCTTGCCGATCGAGCGCATGCAATGATGGATGCGGCCCGGGCCCAGACGGACCTGGCTGATTTCGAAGCCGCGACCTTCGCCGAGCAGGATGTTTTCCTTGGGCACACGCACATTGTTGAAACGGATATGCATGTGGCCCCAGGGCGCATGATCCTTGCCGAAGACCTGCATGCCTTCGAGGATTTCAACGCCGGGCGTACCAATCGGCACGAGGATCTGCGACTGTTGCTTGCTGGGCGGCGCGTCGGGACTGGTCCTCACCATGACAATCATGATCTTGCAGCGCGGATCGCCCGCGCCCGAGATATAGAACTTCTCGCCGTTGATCACCCATTCGTCGCCGTCGAGTACGGCGCTGGTGCGCACGTTCTTGGCGTCAGAGCTGGGGACATCGGGCTCGGTCATGGCGTAGGCCGAACGGATTTCGCCATTGAGAAGCGGCTCAAGCCACTGCTTCTTCTGGGCAGGCGTACCGACGCGCTCCAGCACTTCCATATTGCCTGTATCCGGCGCGCTGCAATTCAATGATTCAGACGCAAGCGGCGATTTGCCCAGTTCGACGGCGATGTAGGCATAGTCGAGATTGGTGAGGCCTGAGCCGATTTCGGAATCCGGCAGAAAAAAGTTCCACAGGCCGGATTCCTTGGCCTTGTTCTTTGCCCCGTCCAGCAGTTCAAGCTGGCGCGGATGCCAGCTCCAGCGGTCCGCCTTTTCGTTGTTCAGCCGGAAGAATTCTTCAGTGATCGGCTCGACATTTTCCTTGATGTGCTTTTGCACTGCGGCCATCAGAGGCTTTGCCTCTTCCGACATTGCGAGATTGAACAGGTCCTGGTCCAGTTCGGACATAACGTCTCCCCATTTTCATTTTTCTAGTTCTGATCTGGGCAGGGTAAAGCCTTCCCGCGCAAAATGAAACACGGCTCTGGGCGGGTGCACCCAGGTCTTCCATAGTGTCACAAAGCCTCCGTTTGCCTCCTCATGCTCTCCATTCGCCTTGAGTTGGCATTGCCCGGCTTGCCCCTATACCGTTCGGCAAAACAAATTGCACAGGGAAGAACACAATGTCGCAAGCAAGTCTGGTCATCCGCAACAGGCGGATCGTCGATGGCAGGAGCGCGGAAGGGTTTGTCGGCGACGTGGCAATGGAGAACGGCAAGATCGTCGCCGTCGGCCAATATGAAGGCAAGCGTCTGCTGGCCCTTGTCGGTCCTGGCCTCGATTTCGAGACGCACGCGCTTCTCGCCATCTTCTTCGAACTTTTCGACGACCTTGCCGGTGCAGATCACTTTGGCGTGCACGGGCGTTATGGATGTGAAGCGCACGGCCCAGTGGCGCAGTTGTTCCTGCGGCGCCCATTTCGTCAGGAGCTGGGCAAGATAAGCCATCGAAAGCATGCCGTGGGCAAAAACATCTTCCATGCCGAACTTCCTGGCGAAGTCGATATCGACATGCATCGGATTGTGATCGCCCGAGGCTCCGCAATAGAGCGCCAGCGTGTGACGCGAGATCGGCGCACTGGCATGTTCGGGCAGCAAGTCACCCACCTGGATTTCATCGAATTTCAGCGACATGTCTTTTCCTCACCCGTTCCGCACGACGATGACGGTGCGGGCGACACCCACTTTCTCGCCGTTTTGATTTTGCGCTTCGGTGTCCTGCACGATGAAATCGAGCGCGCCGCCCTTCTTGTCGTAAATGTCGGTGATCTTCGTCTTCAGCGTGATCGTGTCACCGGCATAGATGGGCTTGTCGTAGGTGAACTGCTGTTCGCCGTGCAGCACATGGCCCATGTTGACGCCGAGCTTGCCCAGTATGTTTTCGTCGGCCGGTTCCATTGTGCCGAGGCAGAACAAGAATGTCGGCGGCGCGGGAAGGGCCGGATGACCGGCGGCTTTCGCCGCCGCTTCATCGAAGTAGATCGGGTTTATCGGTAGTGTCTCAGTTTGAATGGAGGTCTGACGTAATGGGTGAAATTGCCTTTTTTGTCGGCTTCGGACAAAGTTACCCCAACAGGGGGGACTTTAATGGCCGTTTTATCTTCGCCCATAATGCTGCGATACGACGGGTTAGATGCGGAAAATCATCAAGTGGATTTGTCCGACTTAGGCGAATCCCTCAAAGGTGCCGCGAGAATGGCATCTATTTCTGCGAATTTCGCTTATACCGGACGCGTATCTACGCGAAAACCTTCAATGCAAGTGCGAGTTCTTGGCGGAATCGCACAGGATGGTTGTTGGCAAATCCCTATATTAATTGCCCCGCTAGTGCCAGTTTTGCCGGACATTTATCATGCTGTCTCATCAAACCTAGTTGGCGTGATGATAAATTGGACACTAGCAAAATTCGGCGGAAGGCGGAGGGAGGCCGAAATGTTTAAAGACATTGCAGAAAAGGCCATTGAGGAACAAGGGCTAACGGCAAGACACTCAGTCTCGGAAATGAGGTATCTGGCAGAGCGCGCGATTGATGCTCAATTAAGTGGGGCTAGGAGCTTGGTTAGGCCCATTGGAAATTCATGTGAGGTCCTTACTGTGGGCGGAGTGTCCACCTCAATGCCAGTGGATATTGCTGCCAAAGACGCAATCTTGGCGAATGGAAATATCGAGACATTGGACGAGCAAAATTACACCGTTTTGTTTTCAGAATTGGACCGCAGGAATAAGACGGGAAAAGTATCCATTAGAGATGACGTGAACCCGATAAAAAGGTATTCGGCTGTCATCTCTGATCCGTCATTTGATGCGCCAGATAACGTCTATGCAGAGTCATTGAGCGCGGAGAAGTGGATTACGGTGAGGGGGAAAATGCAGATAAAAGATGATGAAGTTCATAAGATTTTTATTTCCGCCGCAACTGACATTGCTACAAAAATTACAAGCGGTTAATCCGTAAGCCGAGCAACATCCTCCAATGTCCAAACATGATCCACAACACCTGCTTGCATGGCATGGGTGACGCGAAGCGTCTTATGGATGCGGCAAAAATTATAAAACATGAAGTGCAGCGCAACCGCATGAGCGTGGTTCTCGACTTTCTTTGAGAAGCCATTTGTCAGGCGAGTGAAGCGGCGCATATGCATCCGCATTGTAAGGTTCTGACGCTCAACAAAGGACGTGTTGACGTGCTTGGGGTCGGGATCGCCTGTCACGGCTTCCTTACGAGCGCCCGTGCAAACGGCGGGGCTGTAACGACGCTGGCCTTCGGGAGCGTTGCCGTAAATCTTGATCAGAGTTGCGTAGTCCACATCGGCACCAAACGCGCCCTCAACAGCTTCCAGATAAGGCTTGTGGCCGTCTGAAGTCAGTTGGACGCGGTTAGCGAGGCGTGAGGCAATGTCCTGCATGAACTCATGTGCATAGCCAGCGTCACGGCCACCGACGAGCCAAGAAAGGCCTTGTCCTGATAGGCCGCGCAAGCCGTGCCCACGTCCACAAGCAGCTTTGTCACCGTGTTGATGCTCACGTCTGCTAGTGTCCCGTCGCAGTGATTATGACGGTTTGATCTAATCCGAGAATGGGTAGTTCCTGTGGCTTAACGAGCATCTGAATGC
>JBAQNC010000069.1:0-1617 GCA_049303435.1 Parvibaculum sp.
GCAGGCGTTCTGAGCGTCAGCCCTTCCATGCTGTCGTCGATCTTGATCTGGCAGGAGAGGCGGCTGTTCTCTTTGACGTCGAAGGCGAAATCGAGCATGTCGCGTTCGAGTTCATCCATCGGGGGGATTTTTTCCATCCATCCGTCCTCGACATAGACATGGCAGGTGGCGCAGGCGCAGGCGCCGCCACAGTCTCCCGCGATGCCCGGAATCGTGTAGCGAATGGCGCCTTCCATTGCCGAGAGACCCTTGGGCACATCGACGAGATGCTCAGTGCCGTTGAACTCGATGTATTTGATTTTCGTCATATCGCGCGTCGCCACCTTGACGTGTTTCCAACCAGATTCTCTTCTTGAACATTTGGATCGTTCTAAATGTCCATAAGAAAATTATAGGTATTTTTGACCGTGTTGATGATGCGGCAGAGTGTCCAATGAAGGATCAGGGCCTGCGACAGAAAGTCTGCTGCAGTGCAGCGTTCCTTGGGCGGATGAATGCCTTGTCATTCGGCTGTTATGACTGTTTCCCGTTGTAAATTCTCGATTAATGCTGAGCATTATTTTAGAGCAATAAAATTAGGGGATGGAGATCATGAGCTTGCCGACACCGTTAATGCTGAAGGGTGCGCCCGGATCGCCTTACACGCGCAAGATGCTCGCCGCGCTCCGCTACCGTCACATTTCCTATATCTTTCTGCAGGGCGATGAGCCTGAGAAGCGCGGCTTGCCAAAGCCCAAGGTGCAATTGCTGCCGACATTCTATATGCCGAACGGCACAGGCGGGATCGAGGCGGTGGTCGATTCAACCCCGCTGATCCGTCGTTTTGAAGAGGCGTTTCCCGATCGCAAGATCGTGCCGACAGATCCCGTTGTCGAGTTTCTGGACTATTTGCTCGAGGACTTTGCGGATGAGTGGCTGACGAAGGCGATGTTCCACTATCGTTGGTGCTACAAGACCGATATCGATCGCGCCGCTTCCATCTTACCGCGCTGGCACAGGCTCACAGCGCCAGAGGCCGAGGCGCTCAAGATGGGTGCCTATATTGCCGAACGCCAGATTTCACCAAGGTGCGGGAAGCCCCGGAGTTTAGTCCGGGGTCGAGAGCACGGACGCTATAGGCGTCCTTTTGGGTCTCAGTGTGGCGTCTGCTGCGCATCAATGTATTGCCTCAAAACGTCGATAGGCGCACCGCCACAGGACGATGCGAAATAGGACGGCGACCACAGCACGCCCCGCCGCTTCAGCCAGGGATGGAAGTCCCCGAACTCCTGCCGGAGCATCCGGCTCGATACCGATGGCAAAAACGAGCATGGCGAAGTCCGTGCATGATGCCGCGTGGACGACGTTCCGGACACAACTCAAGTACAAGGCCATTGGGCGGTGCGTGGTGTTCGAGGAAGTCAACGAAGCGTTTTCAACCCAAACGTGCTCGTGCTGCGGGATCATACCTGCCAGCAGTCCGAAAGGTAGGGCCGACCTTGGAATAAGAGAATGGACGTGCTGTTCGTGCGGGTCAGTACACGACCGCGACACGAACGCAGCGCGGAACATTCTTGCGGCGGGACTTCGCCGTCTAGCAGTAGGAATCTCCGGGGTTTAGACCGGAGAGGAAGTCAA
>JBAQNC010000070.1:0-4253 GCA_049303435.1 Parvibaculum sp.
CTCCCCGCGCCATAGACGTCGAGCGATTGAAGCCTCGCGTGATTGAGACGCTCGACGACGACCGGGATGAAGCGCTTCATGAGATCATAGCCAAGATCGTGATCTTCGTCGCATTTGCCACGCAGACAGGTTGCGTCGAAAGCAATGAGCACGGTCGCCTCGACGGCTCGCGCATTTGAATAGCAACGATAGGGCGGCACGAGCCATGCGGCATTCAACACATCGCAATCATGAAGCGTCTGAAAGACAAGCGGCTTGCCCGTGGTTGAGACTTCAAGCGCCACATGCCCATGCCGAACAATGTAGAAGCTGTCCGCCGCGTCACCCTGCCGGTAGATATATTGTCCTTTCTCGAAGCGCACCTGCTTCCCGCATCCGGCAATGGTTCTGCAGAAGGCTCCATCCAAACCGAAGAAAAAGGGATCCTGTGCGACGATATCCTCAAGCTTATGCGTTTCCATGATCCTCGCTCCCCTCCACGCTGGCGCGGATCGCCGCGGCCTCGGCGGTAATGTCGATGCCGGCGGGACACATTGAAATGCAGCGGCCACACCCCACGCAACCAGATTCACCGAACTGGTCGATCCAGTTGGCGAGCTTATGTGTCATCCACTGCCGATAACGTGAGGCAACACCGGGTCGAACCGACCCGCCACCAATATAGGAAAAATCGAGATTGAAGCAGGAGTCCCACCTTTGTTCCCGCTCGGCCACCTTGCCCTCAAGGTCCGTGAAATCTTCGGTCGTATGACAAAAACATGTCGGGCAAACCAGAGTGCAATTGGCGCAAGCGAGACAACGCTCGGCGACTTCATCCCAATGAGGATGTTCAAGATTTTCCTGAAGCAAGGCCTTCAGACCTGCTGTTTGAAGATTGCGGCCCATGCTGTTGGCCGTCTGCTCGATGATGGCGTCGGCTGATGCCGCATCATCCTCGCTCGCGGCAACGAGCGGAAGTGACTTCGCCAGGAGCGATCCGCGCAGGCTGCCAATTTCGACGAGAAAATAGTGACGCGCCGTATTCACGATTTCGGTCAACGCAAGATCAAAACCCGTTTCAGCGCGAGGCCCCGTATTCATCGATGTGCAAAAGCACGTCCCGCCGGCCTTGCCGCAATTGACCGCAATGAAAAAAGCCGCATCTCTCCGCGCCGCATAATCCGTATCCGTGTGCGCACCCTCGATAAATACACGATCCTGTATTTGGACGGCATTGAGTTCGCAGGCACGCATGCCGAGGAATGCCATACGGGACGTTTTGCCCGCGACAGGCTCGATGACAAAATCGGTAGAGTCTCCACGCGCGCGCCAAAGCGTGCGATGCGGTTGAAACAGATAGGGCCGCCAGGACTGGACGCCCGCGACATAACCGAACAAGGCCTCGTCGTCGCGGCGTTCGAGACGATAGCTTCCGGCATCCTGTTCGTCGGTCCAGCCGACAGGGAGCTGGCTTTCCCGCTCGATCTCGTCATAGACAACAGCCTTGCCCTTCAGCGTCGGGCCGATGACGAGATAGCCCTGCTCGCGCAGCGCTTCGATGAGCCGACCGAAATCCACACGTTCCAGCACCGCTCGATCGCCAATCTGGAGAGCGCCATCATTCCTCATCATTCGTACCCGTCCGCAACGTCTGCTTCGCTTCGGGTTGCTGCCTCAGCGGCGCAAAATCGTCGGGTGTGATGGTTTCCTTCTCCAGCAGCAGCCTGGCGCCATTGGCAAGGTCAGCGGCGCGAGAGGTCAATATGTCCTTTGCCCGATCATAGGCCTCGTCGATCAGCTTCCGCACTGCCAGATCGATCTCTCGCGCAGTCGCCTCAGAATAGTCCTTCTCCCGTACGCCCAGCACATTGTCGCCGAGAAAACTCGACCTCTGTTGCTCAAGCACCGACTGACCCAGTTCCTTGGCCATGCCGAAGCGCGTCACAATCTGTCGGGCGACATCGGTGACCTTGGCGAGATCGTCGGCAGCCCCGGTCGAGATTTCGCCAAAGGTCAAATCCTCTGCGGCGCGGCCTGCCAGCAGAACGACCATCCGGTTCTTCAATTCGCCAAGCGTAATAAGAAAACGGTCTTCCGTCGGTCGTTGCAGCGTGTAGCCCAACGCGCCGATGGAACGTGGAATGATCGACACCTTGTGTACCGGATCGGTTCCCGGCAGCGACGCCGCCACGAGAGCGTGCCCCATCTCGTGGTAGGCTACACGCTCGCGCTCAGACGCATTGAGCAGGCGGCTCTTCATTTCCGATCCCGCCACAATGCGTTCGACTGCGCGCGTGAAATCATCCATCGTGATGTCTTCACCACTCCGCCGCGTCGCAATGATCGCCGCTTCGTTGACGAGATTAGCCAGATCGGCCCCGGTAAAGCCTGGCGTGATGCCGGCGATCTCATCGGGATCGACATCGGTCGCGAGTTTCACTTTCTTGAAATGCACTTCAAGAATTGACGCGCGCCCGTGACGATCCGGCCTGTCAACGACGATCTGACGATCGAAACGACCTGCACGCATGAGAGCCGGGTCAAGCACCTCGGGTCGGTTGGTGGCGGCAAGCAGCACGATACCAACCCGGGGATCGAAGCCATCAAGCTCGGCGAGAAGTTGATTGAGCGTTTGCTCCTTTTCGTCCTGACCGCCCAGTCCCCCCATCGGCGAGCGCGCCCGCCCCAGCGCATCAAGCTCATCAATGAAAATAATACATGGCACCGCCTTGCGGGCTTGCTCGAATAGATCGCGAACCCTCGCCGCGCCCACGCCGACGAAAAGCTCGACGAATTCTGAGCCGGAGATCGAGAAAAACGGCACTCCGGCTTCGCCCGCCACGGCGCGAGCGAGCAGAGTCTTGCCAGTGCCTGGCGGTCCGACGAGCAGAATCCCCTTGGGAACATGAGCGCCAAGACGTTCGTATTTCGCCTTGTCCTTGAGAAAGGCCACAACCTCCTGCAGCTCGAGCTTGGCTTCATCGACACCGGCGACGTCGGCAAAGGTTACCCCGGTCTCCTTCTCCAGATACACCTTGGCTTTCGACTTGCCGACGCTCATCAATCCACCAATGCCCTGTCGTCCGCCGATGCCTCCGAACATGAACAGCCAAATCGCCATGAAGAACAGCATCGGAACGAGCCAGGAGAGAAGTGTCGTCACCCAGTTCTCGTCCGACCCACCGGAAACCTTTACGCCATTTTTCGTGAATTGATTCGCAATAGCAGGGTCAACCCGCGTGGTGGTAAAGAACTCAACGCCGTCATGAGGTTGTGTGAATTTTCCCCTGATTTGTGTTTCAGTGACAGTGACTTCGCTGATCTCCTTGTTGTCAAGAAGCCCGAGAAATTCGCTGTAGTCGATGTGTTGAACTTTCTGTGAACCAAACCAGACTTGGACCGCCGTCACGATCAGGAACATGACCACAAAATAACCAAAGTTGAACTGAAATTTCTTGTTCATCCGCCGGTCTTCTTTCAGCGTATTCGGAAGCGATGTTTCATAATCTTATCGTGCTTCCGCCAAGCACAGGCCACCTTACATTTGTTGAAAATGCCAAACCAGAGCGACATCGCCATTCTGACGCGCAAAGAGACCTCAGGGCCACCTTTATTCACAAGTCAGGGTTTATTCTGAACGATTTGGCCATCGCCTCCGATCCGTTTAAGGATCGACTCCGACACGGCACCGTCAAATAGCGACTAATTGGCCTTATATCGCCAAATTAGTCGAATTTAATTGACCGGGATCAGCGCAAGGTTGTGACATATAGAAAAGTTGAACTGGCATTCACAGGGTTGATCTCCATATCGTCAGTGTCATCTTCTCGTAACAAGAAATAAATCAAGTAGGTAGGGTCTGCCGTGTCCGACGAGAAAATAGTGATCCAGAAAAAGACGCCTTTCGGCACGGCGCCATACCTCGTCAACTATGCTGAAACATACAAAAATTTTTCATGGGAAGAGGCTCGTCGACGCCTTGATGGATTGCCCGATGGCGGCCTCAACATCGCCTATGAAGCCGTCGATCGACACGTTCGCCACTCGAACGGCAACAAGGTTGCCATCCGCTGGATATCGAAAGATGAATCCATCCGCGACATTAGCTATGCTGAACTCGCTGGAGAGACAGACGACTTTGCTAATGCATTGAAAGCGCTGAACATCAGCAAGGGCGACGCGGTCTATGCTCTGGCTGGGCGCGTTCCGGAACTTTATATTGCGGCTCTAGGAACTCTGAAGAACGGCAGTGTTTTCTGTCCGCTCTTTTCGGC
>JBAQNC010000071.1:0-6987 GCA_049303435.1 Parvibaculum sp.
GACTGAGAATGGTGAGGGCATTTGGCGTTAGAGGAACTGTCCGTGCAAAACCGTTCTTGGTTATAGGTAAGTGTGCCGTCGCCAACCGCACGTCGACATGTTTCCAGGTCAAGGCAAGTATCTCGCCGCGTCGCATGCCAGATTCGACAGCGAAGCGAATGAGCGGTGCGATCAAAGTGTTCCTGCAGGACCGGCTTGCACTGATAAGAGCATCCAACTCACCGTCGCAAAGTCGTCGATCTCTTCCCGGAGGCCGCTTGAGCTTTCTCACCAAGGCAACGGGGTTGTGAGAGATCGGTATTCCCCACTCTTGCTGTGCGATCTTGATCGCATGCTGAATGAGGCTCAGATCCCTGTTGACGGCGGCAGCGCCCACGTCCTGAGCGCGAAGGTCCCGGAGTTCTGCGAGATGTTTGGGTGAAAGTTGTTCCAATGAATATTCACATAGTGGACGACGAAGCAGCGCTGTCAGCACGGCGTTTTCGACCACATGTCCCCGTTTTTTCGGCGTGATCTCGTCGCGATACCGTTTGATGAGATCGCCCAATGTTATTTTTGCCAGGACTCTCGGATCATCTCGCAGACAGCCGGTATCGGCTTGGTGCTCTATTTGCCGTGCCCATAGCGATGCATCGCCTTTTGACTTGAAAGTCTTGGTGAGAACCGGGTGTCCCTGACGACGTACAACCGCCTGCCAACGGGTGCCCCGTTTCCGAAAAGTCGCCATGCGAAAACTCCAGTGTGACAAAACTGTGCCAAACCGACGTCTTTGTGATTTTCTGAGATAAACCCGTCTCGGGTTAGACCATTGAATTCAAAGCAAAATTCGATGGTGGACGATACTGGACTCGAACCAGTGACCCCTGCGATGTGAACACAGTGCTCTACCAACTGAGCTAATCGTCCTGAGCGGCTGTCTATAAGCTGTGGGCTTGGGCCAAGTCAAGCGATGAGCGCGCCGCGCAGGCGCGCTCGCCATCTCATAAGCGGGAAAAAGCGACGAGGCCCGGCGAAAAGGTTAAGCTGACCTCCGATATGCCCCGCGCCGGGGCGACGGAGGGAGAAACATGGCGATATCCGACAGCTTGAGAACCATAGGCACCCTGGCGCGGCTGGCCTCGCGGGGCGCTTTCAGGGCTGTGCTGGACAACAGCGGGTCGCCCAAACCCGACGGCGAGCGCTTTGACGCCGCCTTCGCATCCTTTCTCGCCGACTCCGCTGTCATGCCCCACATCCGCTCCGCCCGTTTGCACCGGTTGCAAGCCGATGAAAGCGGTTGGGCGACGACCGGCATCGAAGTCGAGCCCGGCGATCAGGTCACCATCATCGCCACAGGCACGCTCTGGGCCTCGAAGCTCTTCGACATGCGCTTTGGTGCGCGGATAGGCGTCTGGCTGCGGGCGGGAGACGAGGGCACGATTTTCAAGACCCCGGGCGATGTTGCAACGTTGCGCGTGGATCAGGGCGGCCCGCTTTGTCTCGTTGCCAAGCCGCCGGGCGAATGGGCCGACGAGCAGGGCCATTTCGATCCGGAATATCCCCGCAGCGGTATCAGCGGCGCGCTCCATATCTGCATCATCGTCTGGAAGGCCGATGCCATCGAGGGCCTCACGGCGCTGCTTCAGGTCGGGGACTATCAAAATCTCGTCAGTCGCGCACTCGATGAGGCGTTGAATCCCGTGCCGACGCCCGAGGGTTGGCGTTATCTCTGGCGGCTGGGGCAGGGCGCGATCTATCGCGATGCCGCTCAAGGGATCGAACGCCACATCCATTGCCACACGAATGAAGATGTCGGCATCCTCCAGTTCCCGGCGGACTTCCCATTGAGCGACATGACGCGTTTAAAATGGCGCTGGAAAGTGGACAAGCTCCCGAGCGAACTGCCGGAAGATATTCAGCTCACGCATGATTATCTCTCGATCGCCGTCGAATTCGATAATGGTCAGGACCTGACTTACATGTGGTCGGGCAGGCTGGCCGAAGGCGCCATCTTCAAATGCCCTCTTGCATATTGGGACAAGGTTGAAACTCATTGGGTGCTGCGTTCAAACCCCGCCGACCTCGGCAAATGGCTGTCAGAAGAGCGCCCCGTCAAGGCGGATTACGCTCGCGCCATTGGTGCGCCGCCTCAGCGCATCGTCCGCGTCTGGCTCATTGCCGTCAGCGTCTTTCAGCGCGGCGAGGGTATTTGCGACTATGCCGACATCGAGCTTGTCGATGGCGAACGGACGCTGAAAATCCTCTAGCGCCAGCCGCCGAAATGCCCGGGCAGGAGGCGCACAAGCGCTGCAGGGAATTCCTCGAAATGGTCGATCACGACATCGGCGCCAAGTTCGGGAACAGGCTGACGCGAATAGCCGAAGCTGACGCAGATTGAAGGCATCTTCGCGTTCAGCGCCGCGTCGATATCCGTCTCGCTGTCGCCCACCATGATAGCGCTGGCGCGGTCGCCGCCCAGCAGTCTCACCGCTTCGAACAGATGTTCGGGATCGGGCTTTTTGACGGGCAGGGTATCGCCGCCGATCACCACCGGAAAATAATGGTCGATGCGCAATTTGCTGAGCAACTGCCGCGCCAGATGCTCCACCTTGTTGGTGCAGACCGCGAGCCCGACGCCTTCATCCGCCAGTCGCATCAGCAGGGGTTCGATACCCGGCCAGAGCTTCGTGTGATCGGCGATATGCGCCGAATAATATTCGATGAATTCCTGAAACAACTGGTCGAGCTGCGCCTCGGTGGCCTCAACGCCCGTCTCGGCAAAGCCGCGTTGCATGAGAAGCCGCGCGCCGCCGCCGACGAGATGGCGCACGCGGCTTTCCGGCACGCGCTCGCGCCCGTGTCGCGTCAGGATCACATTCATGGTTTCGCAAAGGTCGCCTGCCGTATCGGCCAGCGTACCGTCGAGATCGAAGAGCAGGGATGCAGAGGTCATAACGCCAGTATACGAGATTTCAGGAGGCTGATGTCTCGCATGCTGCCCCGAAACTGGCAAGCCTTGCCAGCAGTCCGGCTTTCACTTGCGGCCATTCCTCGCGGATGACCGAGAAATAGACCGTGTCGCGGATATGCCCGTCCGGCATCACCATATGCCGCCGGAAGAGACCTTCCCGCTGCGCCCCGAGGCGTGCGATCGCCTTTTGCGAGCGCTCGTTGCGGGCGTCGGTCTTGAGTTCGATCCGGTTCAATCCCAGCGTTTCGAAGCCGTGCTGCATCAACATGAACTTGCAGGCCGGGTTGACGATCCCGCCCCAGATTTCAGGCGCATACCAGGTGCCGCCGATTTCGACCCTCAGATCATGTGTCGCGATATTGAGATAGCGCGTGGAGCCGATGATTTTTTCGTCATTCTGTCGCCGTACCGCCCAGATCGCGTCCTTGCGCGCGACCTCCAGCGCCAGCGTCGCGTCGAACCAGCGATCGAAACCGTCGCCCGAGGCATCCCAGGGGAGGTAGCGCCAGATCGCCGGATCGCGCGCCGCCATCGCCATGCCCGTGCGATGATTTTTGCCGAGCGGTTCCAGAGCAATGCCATGTACGACAAGTGGCACGGCGATAATTTCAGGCGAATTCATTCTCTATGTCCTGATTGTGACCTTGCCGTTTCCTAGCGCTGCCATCCTGCAGCCGCCAGAGCCAATCGCAGAATATGATCGGGCCATGACAGAGGCCCTTCTCATGGTTTGCAGCCTTCGAATGACATGGCATAGTTATCTTATGAGTGTGCTGACGAAATATCATTGTCGCATGGCCTGGCCGGATCAGGATGAGGGCCTGATCGCCCGCCTCAAGGTTGCCTGTTGGCGCGAAACCTATCCCGGCATGCTTCCTCAGCCGATCCTTGATGGGCTCGATGTCGGGCGCTCGACGCGCGAATGGGCGAGGGGCTTGAGCCACGGCATTGCCTGGATTGCCGAACAGTGCGGCGAAGGTGTCGGCTTCGGGCACGTCAGAGAGGATGAGATCACCACGCTCTATGTCCGTAAGGCCGATCAATGTCATGGCGTCGGGGCGGCTTTGCTCGGCCATTGCTTTGACGAAGTATCCTGCATGGGCCATCGCACGGCCCATCTCTGGGTGCTGGAAGAAAATGCCGTGGCCCGGCGCTTCTATGAGTATATGGGCGGCAATTTCAATGGTCGCCGTTCGGTGGGCTTTGCGCGCTGGCCGAATATCAAGGAAGTGCGTTACGATTTCCGGCTGGATTTCTAGTCCGCTGCCCGCAGGCTTTCGCGGTTCCATTCACCAAGTCCAATCAATGTCGTGCGATAGCATTCCAGCGCATTGCGAATGACATTGATCTGCCAGCTCTTGCGATGCGGCGCGTAATCTTCGCGGATTTCAGTGAGATATTGCGGCGCTTCGGGCGCATCGAAACCGCCTTCAAAGCGTAACCAGCGTTCGAGAAGCGAGGCGCGTATCGCCTTGGCGGGCGTCGCTTTCAGTTGCGCCGAACGGAACTCGATCACGGCGCCTGCAAATTGCGCATGCGACCGAAGTTGTTGTTCGATCCCCCAGAACATGATGCCTCGCCGCGTCGGTCGCTTCGAGCCCCATTTGGAGTTCACCGTTTGGGGGTCCAGTGCATCGGTTCCCCACCAATGCGCGGCGCGCGCAAATTGCGCGCTGTCAGGCGCTGAAAAACACAAATGAATAAGCTCGCCGTCTCCTGCCGGACCTGAATGCCAGTCGACGAAGCCGATCCGTGAGGCGTGGCTGAGTTTCGTCTTCACGATTTCGCGCATGGTCAGGTTCGACCATTCAGGCGCAAGCCCGCCATAGTGATAGCCATCGGGATGTGTGTACTGTCCCCGGCTCATCGCATCTTCCAACGCCCATTGCCCGTGACGCTCAACAAAGCGCGCGCCTGCCGCCAGCATCTTCAGGATAGAGGCTTCATCGAGCGATCTGGGGCAGAGAAATCCGTGAATTTCTTCGTAAAGCTCATTTTCGGGGTGGGGCAGGGAGTGGTCGAGAAAATTGCGGTTCAGGTCGACGTTATTTTCGGTTCCGCGCAAGCCCCAGGCAAATCCGTAAGGATTGACGGCATGGATCAGCAGAACGGCGGTGTCAGCGGGCAGGTCCATCGGCCCGCAAGTCGTCATCCAGGCCAGTTGCGCGGCAGAGCCCGGATAACCCTCCGCGCCATGCGTCCCGCAGGTATTGAGCAGCACGCATGAGGCGTCTTCTGGCCCGAACCAGGCGGTATCCAGCATCAGTGGCCCGCCGTCAGGTCCTTTTCCATAAGGGTTTTCATAGGCTTGGAGGCAGGCCCCAGCCGCCCGCGCCGCGTCGATAAAGCGCATGCGGGCTTCGGCATAGGTTTCGGAGAAGAATTTTGCTGCATCCATTGCTTATGGCACCGGTCTGGGTCGCAAGTGGGTCTTGTCGGCCTTTTTTCTTGGGCTTCCCAATGCTAGTTAATGGTCTGCCTTCCCTTAAGGCAAGTTGCATTCCCCCTCATGGCATATCGCCTGTCCCAAGGACCCTATCATGAAACTCTCAGCCCGCTTGAAGGATCAGACCCTCCTGAAAACCCAATGTTATATCGATGGCGCATGGGTTGGAGATAACAAGACCGGCATTGAAGTTACCGATCCTGCGACAGGCGAGCTGATTGTGACCATTCCCTCACTTGGCGCGGCGGAAACCCGCACAGCGCTTGAGGCTGCCGAACGCGCCGGGCGGGCATGGTCGGCACGGCCCGCCAAGGAACGCTCGGTGATCCTGCGCCGCTGGTTCGATCTCATTATGGCCAATCAGGACGATCTCGGTGCGATCCTCACGGCAGAGCAGGGCAAGCCGCTCGCCGAAGGCAAGGGCGAAATTGCCTACGCCGCCTCTTTCATCGAATTCTACGCCGAAGAGGCCAAACGCGTTTACGGCGCCATCGTCCCGACGCCTTCCGTCGATCGTCAGATCGTCGTGTTGAAGCAGCCCATCGGTGTCTGCGCTGCCATCACGCCCTGGAATTTTCCTTCTGCCATGATTACGCGCAAGGCAGGTCCTGCGCTTGCCGCAGGCTGCACGATGGTGGTGAAGCCTGCCTCGCAGACGCCGCTTTCCGCGCTTGCTCTGGCCGAGCTTGCAGATCGTGCGGGTATCCCCAAAGGCGTTTTTAGTGTCGTGACTGGCAGCGCGCGCGCCATCGGCGGCGAAATGACGTCGAGTGAAATTGTCCGCAAGGTCACCTTCACCGGCTCCACCGATGTTGGCAAACTGCTGATGCAGCAGTCCGCATCCACGGTGAAGAAGGTCGGTCTTGAACTTGGCGGCAATGCCCCTTTCATCGTCTTTGACGATGCCGATCTCGACGCCGCCGTCGAAGGCGCGGTCGCTTCCAAATATCGCAATACCGGCCAGACCTGCATCTGCACCAATCGCTTTCTTGTGCAGGATGGCGTTTATGACGCCTTCATCGAAAAACTCACCGCAGCCGTCAAGGCGATGAAGCAGGGCGGCGGCTTCGAGGAAGGCGTCACGCAGGGCCCGTTGATCGATATGGCGGCTGTCGAAAAGGCGGAAGAACATGTCGCCGACGCCCTCGCCAATGGCGGTCGTGTCGTCACGGGCGGCAAGCGCAGCGCGCTCGGTCATTCCTTCTATGAGCCGACCATTCTCGCCGACGCCACGCCCGCCATGCTGGTCGCGCGCGAAGAAACCTTCGGCCCCGTCGCGCCTGTCTTCCGCTTCAAGACCGAGGCTGAAGCCATTGCGCTCGCCAACGACACGCCGTTTGGCCTTGCCTCCTATTTCTATTCGCGCGACATCGGTCGCGTCTGGCGCGTGGCGCAGGCGCTGGAAACTGGTCTCGTTGGTGTCAATGCGGGTCTTATTTCGACCGAGACAGCGCCCTTTGGCGGCGTCAAGGAATCGGGTATCGGTCGCGAAGGCGGTCCCTGGGGTATCGAGGATTTCCTTGAAGTGAAATATGTAGCAATGGCGGGACTCTGAACCTATGGCCGACAATCAGAAACAGGCTGCCGCGCG
>JBAQNC010000072.1:0-2486 GCA_049303435.1 Parvibaculum sp.
CTTCAGCATCGTGTGAGCGGATGGTGAAAGAGTGCTTATGCCGCAACGCTCATTTTAGTTGAAATGCGATCAGGCGAGCGATTGCGTCTCGATGGGACTTTCACTTGTCAGCTTAGAGACGATCTGAAGGCCCTGTTCCAGTTCGGCACGATTGTGAGGCGCGCCGAGGCAGAGACGCACATGGCGGGCGGCCTTGTCGGGGCGACCGACCATGAATTCTTCACCTGTCGCGATCGTCACGCCGCGATGACGGGCAGCGTCGGTAAAGGCCGATGCGCGCCAATGCTCCGGCAATTCCAGCCATAAATGCATGGCGGCGGCGTTCTGGCGGCGTCGTGCGTCGCCCAGAATTTGGCTCGCGATCTCGTTGCGTGCGGCGATCTCGGTTCTTTGCCGCGCAACAAGGGCAGCAGCGCTGCCATTCTCGATGAGGCGGGTCGAGAGATTGGCGACAAGCGGCGGCAGGGTTTGCCCCAGCCCATGCACGATGGCGCGGCAGCGTTCGTGATGTTCACGCGGCGGCACGAGATAGGCGGTGCGCAGCCCCGGTGCGACGGCCTTCGACAGGCTGTTGATGTACCAGCTCCGGTTCGCCAGCCAATGCGCCAGCGGCAGCGGTCGCGGCTCCATCAGGTTGGCGTAGATATCGTCCTCGATGATGTCGAGCCTGTGCGTCATCGCCACCTCGGCGATATCGGCGCGGCGCTTTGCGCTCATCGTCGCCGTCGTCGGGTTGTGCAGCGTCGGCACGGTGAAGAGTACGCTGGCGCGTAGCGAGCGACAGGCTCTGGCGAGTGCGTCGGGGATTAATCCTTCCTCGTCGATCTCGACGGGCGCGACGCGGCGGTCGAGCATCAGCGCCTGCGCCGTAATCGCGTGATAGCTCAGCGCCTCGGTGAGGATCGTGTCGCCGGGTTCGGTCGTTGCGAGGATGGCGGCCAGAATCGCCTGTTGCGCGCCGGACGTCAGGATGATGTCGGCGGGCGAGGGCGTGAAGGCGCCGGTGGCGAGCCATTTCGCGCCCGCCTCGCGGTGGGCCGTTGCGCCGCCTGCGGGCAGATAGTCGAAATGGCGCGCGTTCCCCTTCTGAAGCATCGCCATAGTCTCGGCGGCGAGCATCTGCTCCTGTCCCACATCGGCGGGCAGGTTCGCCTTCATCGCGATGGTGGCGTCTCTCGTCTCGTTTGCCGGTGTCGGCAGCGCAAGCGCCGGGGCGGTGGTCGGCGGTGTCGTCATATGCACGAAGGTGCCGCGGCCCACTTCGCTGGCGAGATATTGGCGCGTGACGCCGAGCGCATAGGCGCGCGCCACCGTGCCGGTGGTGACGCCGAGCTGCCAGGCCAGTTCGCGCATGGGCGGCAGTTTTTCGCCCGGCGTCAGTTCGCCCGCGGCAATGGCGTCTGCAATCGCCTCTGCAATGGCGCGATAGCGGGGGCCGGAGGCGTCACGGGCCTTGATGAACTCGGCAAGCGAAATTGTCATGGTGACAATGTAATGATTGTATTTATTTTTGTCATTCATAGATTGTTGAAACAGAACAATTTCTGATAATTGTATCGATACAATAGGAGCGAATGATGAAAGCCCAGCTGTTTCAGGTCGATGCCTTTGCTGAGCGACCCTTCGAGGGCAATCCGGCGGCCGTCGTGCCGCTGGACGCTTTCCCGGCGGACGATCTGATGCAGACGATTGCGGCGGAGAACAATCTTTCCGAGACGGCCTTTGTCGTGCCCGACGGCGACGCTTATCAATTGCGCTGGTTCACGCCCGCCGTCGAGGTGCCGCTATGCGGTCACGCGACGCTCGCAACCGCGCATGTTCTCTTCTCGCATCTGGGGCATGCCGCCCCCGAAATTCATTTCGAAACCAGAAGCGGTCGCCTCACGGTCATGCGTGAAGGCGACAAGCTGGCGATGGATTTTCCGACCAATATGCCGAAACCTTCCCCGATGCCTGAACACATCGAAGAGGTGTTGCGCGCCAGGCCGCTCATCGCCATGAAGGCCAGTAATTTTCTGATGGTGGTTTTTGGGAGCGCCGCCGAGGTTGCGGCCCTCGATCCCGATATGGCCATGCTCAAGCGCTTCCAGCTTTCGCGCCAGGGCGAGGCGACGATCTGCACGGCGGAAGGTGAGGCCGGATCGGGCGTCGATTTCGTCAGCCGCATGTTTGCGCCCGCCAAGGGGATCGACGAAGACCCGGTCACGGGCTCGGCCCATTGCGTCACCGTGCCTTACTGGGCAAAGAAGCTTGGCCGTAGCGATCTCGTCGCACGTCAGATTTCGGCGCGCGGCGGCACGCTCTGGAGCAGTCATGCGGGCGATCGCGTCATCATGCGCGGAAAATGCGCGGATTACATGAAGGGCGAGATTTCCTTTTAATTCCCCCTCCCCTTGAGGGGGAGGGCCAAGCGGATCGATTTGATCTTTGTTCGTCGGGCCCCTGTCGGCGGATTTGCAGCACATTTTCGTTAACCGGGCCGGGGG
>JBAQNC010000073.1:0-22044 GCA_049303435.1 Parvibaculum sp.
CTGCGGGGCTGACGAAAACGCCCAGCAGAACGATATCGCAATTGAGAAGAGCGAGATAAAGCCCCTCCGTCAGGACCAGCGGCAGCGAGGCCAAGATCCAGCGTTTCGTGTGACGTAGCGGCTTTGCTTCCGGCACGGTCGATTTGATGCGGCGGCTCAGGAGAAATTTTTGACCTGCCAGCGTCAATAGTGAAGCGCAAAGCGCGCCCGATACGGCGGCAAGCCCGGTCAGCTTGCCCATCGTCAGGTAGATGATCCCGCCGATGACGATGATCGAAACCGGACGAATGATATAGGCAGGCAGGTAAGCGAGATTGACCCAGCCGAAGGCGCGCGCGGTCCCTTCCAGAGTATCGGTCAGCGCGAAAGCTGGCACGCAGATGAGCGCGATAGCGAGCGGCCAGACATAATAAGGGGCGACGATGTTGTGGAACAGGGCGAGCACCATCAGGCCGAAGCCCATGGCCGCCAGACCGAAGATCAACACCATCTGCCACGACGCATCGAGAATGCCGGCCAACCGCCGCCACTTCTCCTTGACCCGATAGTCGGGCACGAAGCGCAGCGTCGAGGTGCCAAAGCCCATCGGCGCGAGAATGCCGAGAATGATCACCCAGACCCAGACATAGGCGAAAACGCCATATTCGAAGGCGCCCATCCAGCGGGCCAGCAGGATCTGGCTCAGCAGCGCAATCGCCGCGCCGCCGATGCGGATGCCCATGACCATGGCCGCGCCCTTGACCACATCAGCAAGGTCGCCTTCGCTCAGACGCGCCAAAAGAGGTGCAGCTATTCGCCGGATTGGTTGTGGCAACGCCGAGGCGTTCATTGGACAAGCCCTTTACGCCCGGACTGCGTCTGCTCCGGGGAAGTTGCCCGCCACGGCACGCAGGCGGGTGAATGCCTGCCAGAGTACCGGCGTCTGCTTGATGAACCGTTTAACTTTGAGGAAACTTGCCTTGGGCAAACGGGTCAAAAGGCCGCGCACGGTGGTGGCCGCAACATGATCGAAAAGCAGCGTTTCGACTTCGCACCACTCGCTCTTGTAGCCTTCGTCACCGACCGTGAAGTCGAATTCCGTGTGGCCGGTCTCAATGGCGCGTTGCATCAGCGTCATGAGTTGTATCATTCCGGGACCGCGATTGGCGAATTCAGCCTGCTGGTCGTAGCTCGTCAGTACATAGTGAAAGCGGCCGCCAAAGCTGATGCCCCAATTCGCGGCGGCAACGACGCCGCCAACTTCCAGACGGCTTACTTCGATGAGGCCTTCGGCTTCGGCATCGGTCGCAAGCGCCAGATAAAAATCGCGCATGCCTGGCTTGCCGAACATGTTCTGGACGCCCATGCGCGCGAAAGAAGCAGATTTCTGCTCAATCAGCGTATCGACTGTTTCGAGGATCGCGGCTTCGTCCTGCTGGACGACGAGTTCGACTGCGCCGAATTCCTCCAGCTTGCGGCGCTTCTGACGATCACGCTTCTTGCTGCCGGACGAACGCTTCGAGCCGTAATATTCGTCCCAGGTCGGCGCAAGGCGCGTCATATGGGCGGAAGACGCATGCCGGTTCACATTATCGAGCTGCATGAAGGGATTGGCTTGACCGCCAATCTTTTCCGGCATGGAAATCAGTTCGACCACGTCATGTTCGGGCAGAAGGGAGAGGATTTGCTTCCAGAGCGCCTTGAACTGGCCTGGACGCACGCTCAAGCCGAATGACTTGGCGAGCAGCGGGCCCTGATAATCCGAAACGCTGGCGCCCATCCAGATCAGCTTTGTGCCAATCGGGGATTTTATGAGGCCCAATGGCATGATGAAAAGCGGGCCTTCTCCCTCGCCTTCGGCCTGGGCGTCCCAGCCGACAACGATGCAAGGCTCCACGCCCGTGGCGCGGCCAATGTGGTTGAGCCAGTTCGACTGAAAGGCGAATGACTGGAATGCTGTGCAATCGCCTGTTTTTTCGAGGTTTTTCCAGATTGGGGCTAGCGATGCAATGTCATCGTGAACCGACAGGAGAACTTCGGGGCTGGCGCGCCAGGGTCCTTCAAGGACTTGTGCCGAACGTGCCGTGCCTTGCGTCTTTGCCACAAGATGAGGAACGGACATCGAGATATTGCTCTGAATTTCTTTGGTCTGGGTCAGCGTTTTCACCGGGGGGCCTCGTTAGCTGATGGTCAATCTGGTCTTTTGTTTCATTTCGGGGCTTGAGCGGCCTCTCTGAGGAAACCTTTTCTCAATTCCGAACAGGCATTCTTGCCTTTCCGATGAGGTTGCAAGGCGCGTGCAATCTTGAAATGTTCAAAGGCACGATGACCCCACCCTTTCGCCAAGCCCTTTCGGCGGCCTCGCCCGCCCTCATGCGCAAAGGTCTGCTGAGCCTCTATTTCAGTGGTGCGGCGGCGCTTGCGCCGGCATCTCTGCATGGCATCGGCACGATCTTCATGCTGCATCGGGTCCGTGCGCTCGATGCGACCGGCTTTGCCCCCAACCGGATTCTGGAAGTAACGCCTTCGTTTCTTGAGGGATTGCTTCTGCATGTGAAAGCACGCAACATCGCCTGCGTCACGCTGGACGAGGCGGTCGAGCGCATTGCGCAGGGCAAAAAGGCCGAGCGTTTCGCTGTCTTCACGTTGGATGATGGTTACCGGGACAATCTGAAGGTTGCTGCGCCCATCTTCGAGCGTCACAAGGTGCCCTTCACGGTTTACCTCGCGACTGACTTGCCGGACGGCACGGCGGAACTCTGGTGGGTGGCGCTGGAGCGCATCATCGCGACCGGCGACGATGTGCATGTTCGCTTCGCCGACGGTGAAGAAGTTTTTTCGACACGCACAACGGCTGAAAAGAACGCAGCCTGGCAGGGCGTCTATTGGCGGTTGCGCAAGAGCGGCGAAAGACATCTGCGAGAAGAAGTTCGAAGGCTCGCGCTGGAACATCGCATCGATTACGCCGCCATCACGCGCGAACTCGCCATGAGCTGGGACGAGTTACGCCTCCTTGCACAAAATCCCTACGCCCATATCGAAGCCCATACGGCGAGCCACATCGCCTTGTCGCAACTGAGCGCGGATGAGGCGCGCGCCGATATTGAGCGGGGATTGGCGCGCCATGAGAATGAGTTGGGCTATCGGCCCAAACATTTTTCATACCCCTATGGCGATCCCGGTTCGGCGGGCCCGCGCGACTTCAATCTCGTAAAGGAATTCGGCTTCCGCTCCGCCACGACCACGTGCAAAGGCCTGATCCACCCCCGGCACGCCCAGGCGATGACCGCGCTTCCGCGTCTCTCGCTCAATGGCAATCTTCAGGACCTTCGCATGATCGATGTGCTGATGAGCGGCCTGCCCTTCGCGCTGGCCAAGGCGGCGGGCGCGGGCGGCATCGACTGACGGGACTTCAACTGGTCTGACGGCGACGGCCCCACCAGACTTCTATCTTGCGGCGGATCCGTCTGATCGGGGCGTTATCCACAGAGAGGACAAGAAATCCAAGGGGAATCATCCAGAAGCCAAGCACCGGCAAAAAGCCCACCATGCCACCCAAAAGCAGCAATCCACCGATCGCCTGACGAAGCAGCGGCGAGCCCGGCAAATTGATCTTTTTCTTCCCCAACCACACGGAAGGCATGTTTTGGT
The DNA here is from genome assembly GCA_049303435.1 of Parvibaculum sp. GTDB lineage: Bacteria > Pseudomonadota > Alphaproteobacteria > Parvibaculales > Parvibaculaceae > Parvibaculum. The sequence goes on from JBAQNC010000073.1 coordinate 3,631, forward strand.
CCCTTTTTTCGTCTCAAACACCGCTTGGCCGCACCTTTTAGAGAAATGGCGGCGTTTCGGTGATCATACAATGGCAATTCTGCGAGATTAGGCTTGGCATGCATGCAAACGGTTTGCTATATGCAGCCACTCACGTCGGTCTCGACCGACGATATTCCTCGGTAGCTCAGTGGTAGAGCAATCGGCTGTTAACCGATCGGTCGCTGGTTCGAATCCGGCCCGGGGAGCCAGTTTCGCTAGGGCGTGCCTGCAAAGGCGCGCCCTGGTCTTTTCTGTCTTCGCTCACCCTTTTCCATTTCAGACGATTCGGCGCTGCCACTTCCGACCCAAATTCAACTCTCAATTGACGCACAAATCAGACGAACCGGGTCAAGCACGGTCCCGGGCGGATACTGGCTGTCGAGCAATTGATAGGCGTCCATCGAGAGCGCAGCGGGGATCAGCATGTCATTCGCCTCTCCCTGAGAAATGGCTGAGAGATCGAGCCTGGCAATTTCCAGACGGTGCGAACCGCCTTCAACGGCGACTGTCAGGCTGGCGCCTGTGTCGCTGACCTCGATGGTCGGGTCCGCGAGATGGATCGACAGCATTCCGCCGTGACTCTGAAATTTCACGCTGCCAGAGAAACTGCCCTGCCCTTGTGGCTTGCCCCGGCCGTCGAGCCTTAGTTCCTCACCGGCCTTGGGCGTGAAGGCAATGGAACCATCCGCCGAGCGTTCAGCGCCTTGCTCTGTCGCAATGACGCCGCCTGTTGCTTCAACGTAGTTTCGGAAGCTCTCCTTGAGCCCCCAGACAAGCCCGGTCACTTTCAGCATATTCATCGATATCCTGTCATTTTATCCCCAAGAGGCATTAACGCGTCAGTGAAGGCTCTCGTCAATGACCGGGATGTTTTAACCGTGTTCGCCAATGACGCTCAGAAATGATCGGCCATAGCGCGCGCATTTGGCGGCGCCCACGCCTGCGATCTCGCCCATCTCGGTAACTGAAGCCGGACGGATGCGCGCCATCTCGCGCAGGCTCGCATCGTGAAAGATGACGTAAGGCGGCACGCCCTGCTCTCGCGCGAGCCGCAGGCGCTCGGCGCGCAGAGCCTGAAACAGAGCCTCGTCCTCGGGATTATCGGAAATCTGCACATCCGGCTTCGTGGCGCGCTTGCGGCGGCTGCCTGTGCCGCTGGCGTCGCGACGAAACTGGATCGACACTTCGCCCTTCAGAACGTCCCGTGCGCTGTCCTCAAGCACCAGCGCGCCATAGCCTTCATGATCGACCGACAAATGTCCAAGCACCACCATCTGGCGGATCACCGAGGCCCATGTCTTCTGGTCGATATCCTTGCCTACGCCGAATGTCGGCAATGTGTGATGGCCTGCACGCGAGACTTTCTCTGTCTCACTACCGCGCAGGATATCGACGACATGGCCCGAGCCATATCTCTGTCCGCTGCGATAGATCGCTGACAAGAGCTTGCGGGCCGCCTCCGTTCCATCCCATGTCTGGGCAGGCGTCAGGCAGCTATCGCAATTGCCGCAATCCGCGTCCAGCTCCTCGCCGAAATGCGCCAGCAGCGCACGGCGGCGGCATTGCGTTGTTTCGCAAACGCCGAGAAGCGCATCGAGGGCGGCGCGTTCTACGCGTTTCACCTCGTCCGGGCTCGCGCCATCATCGATCATGCGGCGACGCTGCACCAGATCGCCCATGCCATAGGTCATCCAGCCTTCGGACGGCAGCCCGTCGCGACCGGCGCGGCCCGTCTCCTGATAATAGGCCTCGATACTTGAGGGCAGATCGAGATGCGCGACGAAGCGCACGTCCGGCTTGTCGATGCCCATGCCGAAGGCGATCGTCGCCACCAGCACCAGCCCGTCTTCCTTGATGAAGGCGTCCTGATGCCTGTCCCGAATGCTGCGGTCGAGGCCGGCGTGATAGGGCAAGGCATTGAAGCCTTCACCTCGCAGCCATTCGGCTGTTTCCTCGACCTTCTTGCGGCTCAGGCAATAGATGATGCCGCTCTGCCCCTCGCGTCCTTCCAGAAAGTTGCGAAGCTGCGCCTTGGCATTGTCTTTCTGCACGATCGTGTAGCGGATATTGGGCCTGTCGAAGCTCGCGGAGAAAACGCGCGCGTCATCCAGTTGCAACCGATGAATAAGATCGTCGCGCGTTTGCGGATTGGCCGTCGCGGTGAGCGCCATGCGCGGAACGCCGGGGAAGCGTTCGCGCAAGACGGAAAGCTGCATATATTCCGGACGAAAGTCGTGACCCCACTGGCTGACGCAATGGGCCTCGTCGATGGCGAAGAGACTGATCTCCAGCCGTGACAGCAACCCGAGAAACCCGTCGCTGACAAGACGCTCGGGCGTCACATAAAGGAGGTCGATTTCGCCTGCGTTGAGGGCCTCGCGAATATCGGCGATCTCGTCCATCGTCAGCGTCGAATTGAGCGCGGCGGCGCTCACGCCGGATTGGCGAAGCGCCTCCACCTGATCGCGCATCAGCGCGATCAATGGCGAGACGACAATCGTGAGGCCGGGAAGGCAAAGCGCCGGAATCTGATAACACAGCGATTTGCCCGCGCCCGTCGGCAGCAACACGACCGCGTCGCCGCCGCCTATCACATGGCTAATAATGGCTTCCTGCTCGCCGCGAAAGGCCGTGAGGCCAAAAACCTCACGCAGGACGATAGCGGGTTCGCTTCGTCTTGTTTCACTGATCGCTATGCGCTGCACCTGATTCGCCTTTTGCCCGACTCAGGCGACCTTACCATTTCAGGCTGCTAAACTCCCGCCAATCGAAATGGAGATCCAATGGAAAAGCGCCTCATCCCCACGCCACGCAGTCTCGATGACATCAAAATCCGATCGCGCGATTTAATCGGACGCGGTTGGGGCAAGCTGGAACGCTTCGTCTTCCGTCATCGCCGCTTCGACGGCGAATGGTCGGACGAGATCACCCGAGACCTCTACACCATCGGCGAAGTCTCGATGATCCTTCCCTATGACCCTGCACATGACGCGGTCTTGCTGGTCGAACAGTTCCGCACCTGCGGTCTCTACTGGAACGAGGCCACCTGGCTTTTCGAGGCCATTGCCGGGATCATCGATCCGGGCGAGACACCGCCGGAAGTCGCGCAGCGCGAAGCGGGCGAAGAAGCGAACATCGACATCGCCAAGCCGGTCCCTATCGCAACGGTCTATTCCTCACCCGGAGGCTATGGCGAGCGCACTCATATGTATGCTGGTCGCGCCGACCTCTCCGCGGCTGGCGGGCTGCACGGGCTTGCCCATGAGCATGAGGATATTCGCGCGGTGGTCGTGCCGCTCGACGAGGCTTACGCCGCCTGCTTTGACGGACGTATCCGCGACGCCAAGACAATTCTTATGATTCAATGGCTTACCACCAATAAATCGCAGCTTGTCTAGGGACTTCTTCACCTTGAACCCAAGGCCCTCGCTCCGTATGTTCCCTTAAGGCTTTCGTCCGCCTCAGGGAATCAAGCCCACCTTTTGGGAAACAAGAATGAACATAAAACAGGGACTGGTGGATTCGATCGGCAATACGCCGCTGATCCGCCTGAAACGCGCTTCGGAAGAAACCGGCTGCACCATTCTCGGCAAGGCTGAATTTCTCAATCCCGGCCAGTCGGTCAAGGATCGTGCTGCGCTTTACATCATCAACGATGCGGTGGCGCGCGGCGCGCTTCGTCCCGGCGGCACCATTGTCGAGGGCACCGCTGGCAACACCGGCATTGGTCTTGCTCTGATCGGCAATGCCATGGGCTTCAAGAGCGTCATCGTCATTCCCGAAACGCAATCTCAGGAAAAGAAGGACATGCTGCGCCTCTGCGGCGCGCGTCTGATCGAGGTCCCTGCGGTTCCCTATAAGGACGAGAACAACTACGTGAAATATTCGGGTCGTCTCGCCGCCGAGCTTGCGGAGACGGAGCCTGCGGGCGCGATCTGGGCAAACCAGTTCGACAATGTCGCCAATCGTCAGGCGCATATCGAAACCACAGGCCCTGAAATCTGGGAACAGACGGACGGCAAGGTCGATGGCTTTACCTGCGCGGTCGGCACAGGTGGTACGCTTGCGGGCATCTATATGGCGCTCAAGGATCGCAACAAGAATATCAAGGTCGCCCTGTCGGACCCCAATGGCGCGGCGCTCTATAATTTTTACAAGAATGGCGAATTGAAGTCCGAAGGTTCGTCGATCACCGAAGGCATCGGTCAGGGACGCATTACGGCGAACCTTGAAGGCATGACGCCTGACGACGCCTATCAGATCCCCGATGCCGAAGCGCTTCCCATCATCTTCAATCTGTTGAAGGAAGAGGGTCTCTGCCTTGGCGGTTCGTCGGGCATCAATGTCGCCGGCGCCATTCGCCTCGCGCGCGATCTTGGTCCCGGTCATACTATCGTCACCATCCTTTGCGACTACGGGACGCGCTATCAGACAAAGCTTTTCAATCCGGCGTTCCTGAAGGAGAAAAATCTCCCGGCGCCGGACTGGCTGTAACAGAGAAAATTGCGATGCCTCTCACGACCACCAATCCGCTCGTCACGACCGAATGGCTTGCCGCGCATCTCGATGCGCCCGATGTGCGCATCGTCGATGCCTCGTGGTATCTGCCGACAGCGCAGCGCGATCCCAAAGCCGAATATGACGCAGAGCATATTCCCGGCGCCATGTTCTTCGACATCGACGAGATCGCCGACACGTCGAGCCCTTTCCCGCATATGCTGCCAAGCCCGGAGAAGTTTTCCTCGCGCGTTCGGGCTTTGGGCATCGGCGACGGCACACGCATCATCGTCTATGACGGCGCGGGTATCTTCAGCGCGCCGCGCGTCTGGTGGATGTTTCGCGTCATGGGCTTTTCCGATGTCGCGGTACTCGATGGCGGTTTACGTAAATGGAAAGCCGAAGGCCGCCCGCTGACCGACGAGCGCCCGCGTCCCTCTCCTCGCCATTTCACGGCGCGACGCAAGGCGACACTCGTGCGCAACCTTTCCGCCATGTTGCACAATCTTGAGACCTGCGCCGAACAGATCATTGACGCTCGCAATGGCGGACGTTTTCGAGGGGTGGAGGCTGAGCCGCGACCGGGTCTTGCCAGCGGGCACATTCCGGGCAGTTGCAACCTGCCCTCCTCCCGGCTTGTCAATGACGATGGCACGCTCAAGTCCCACAACGAACTCGTGCGCCTGTTCGACGATGCGGGTATCGACCTGAAGAAACCTGTCGTCACCACATGCGGTTCCGGCGTCAGCGCCTGCATTCTCGCGCTGGCCCTGGCCGTGATCGGCAACGACCAGACCGCGGTCTACGACGGCTCATGGGCCGAATGGGGGGCCGTCAAGGGCCTGCCCATCGAGAGCTGAGACGCCAAAGATGGGCACCATCAAACAGACCACCATCACCCATCTTGAAATGCTCAGCGAACCGAGGCTGCCGACCGCGCCGACCCCTCCCGGCAAATATGCTCTGGTCCGTGCCCAAAAGCCGCCGATCCATTTCTATCGCTACCTCTACAACACCGTCGGCCGTAGCTATGACTGGGTCAGCCGTCGCGATCTGACGGACGAAGCGCTGAGCTTCATCATCCACAATGACGATGTCGAGATTTACGTCCTCTGGCTCAATGGCGCGCCGGTCGGCTTCACCGAAATCGATTTCCGCCAGATGCCCGACGCCGATCTCTGTTTCCTCGGCATCATCCCGGAATATATCGGCTGTGGAATTGGCCGCTTCCTGCTCTGCGAGGCTATTCGGCTGGCATGGTCGCGCGGACCGGAGCGTCTGACAGTGCAGACCTGCACGCTTGACCATCCCAATGCGCTGCCGCTTTATCAACGGCACGGCTTCCGGCCCTATGCGCAATCCAGCGCCATGATCGAAGCGTAGAACACTCGATCACGCGACTTGCATCAAGCCCCCTCCGACAGCAAACTGCCTGAAACAATAAATACCCAAGGAAACCGACGATGGCCCCCAGAAAATCAGCAAAAGCCGCAAAGCCCAAAGCATCGCCCAGGGAAAAACCATCGCGGGAAGAAGCTGAAGATGCCGTTCGCACCTTGATCCGCTGGGCGGGCGAAGACCCCACGCGCGAAGGGCTTCTCGACACGCCGGCCCGCGTCGCCCGCTCCTATAGCGAACTCTTTGCGGGCTATGAAACCGATCCGCGCGAATATCTCGAACGCGTCTTTGAAGAAGTCGGCGGCTATGATGAGCTTGTCGTGCTGCGCAATATCCGCGTCGTGAGTTTCTGCGAGCACCACATGCTGCCTGTTACAGGCTACGCTCATGTCGGCTACCTGCCATCCAAACGCGTCGTCGGAATCTCGAAGCTCGCCCGTGTTGTCCAGGGCTATGCGCGTCGTCTGCAAATTCAGGAAAAGCTCACCGCCGATGTCGCCAAGGCCATCGCCGAAGTATTGAAACCCCGAGGCGTCGGCGTCGTCATTCAGGCCGAACATTCCTGCATGACCATCCGTGGCGTCAACAATCCGGGTTCGGTGCTTTCCACCAGCCACCTCATCGGCGCTGTGCGCAACGATCCGAAAACGCGCGAGGAATTCCTGCGGCTGACGAGCGATAGCAACGGACGTTGAAGGGTATCGTTCGTCTACTTCCGCTTGTGATAGGACAGCGCTCGCACCGGCGCAGGGTAAACGTCGAAGACAGCTTTGACGGACGGTCAACGAAAAGCCCTCTCCCTTTGGGAGAGGGTTAGGTGAGGGTCTTTGCTTTCGCCATAGACTTCACATTTCTCAAAACTGATTTCGTCCACTTGATCGGCGCCCCCTCTTTGCCACGGGGACAACTTTATTTTCGGGGTCACTCGCCTCTATCCTCAGGTGAGGATTAAGCCTCACGACTTAATCCCGCACAATAAATACATTTCCCCGCATTTCCGCATCGTCGGCAAAGGCAGCTCAATCAAACCTGTCCATTTCGGCATGAAAACACTCGATCTCTTGCAGGAAACACTCGACATTTCGAGCTCTTTTCGAGCCTGAAAATCGGCCTATCCCCGCATTTCCAGCCTCACAGAATCTGCGCCAGAAACGCTTTCGTCCGTTCGTTCTTCGGTGTACTGAAGAAAATCTCAGGCTCGGCTTCTTCGACGATCTCGCCCTGATCCATGAAGACAACACGGTCGGCGACCTGACGTGCGAAGCCCATTTCGTGGGTGACGCAGACCATGGTCATGCCGTCTTCGGCAAGCTCGACCATCACGTCGAGCACTTCCTTGATCATCTCGGGGTCGAGCGCCGAGGTCGGTTCGTCGAAGAGCATGATCTTGGGCGTCATGCAGAGCGCGCGGGCGATGGCGACGCGTTGCTGCTGGCCGCCTGAAAGCTGGCCGGGGAACTTCAATGCTTGTTCGGGAATCTTCACGCGTTCGAGAAACTTCATCGCCAGTTCGTCGGCTTCGGCCTTCGGAATCTTGCGCACCCAGATCGGCGCCAGCGCGCAATTGTCGAGTACCGTCATATGCGGAAAGAGATTGAACTGCTGGAAGACCATGCCGACTTCGCGGCGCACGGCGTCGATGCGTTTCAGGTCTTCGGTCAGTTCCACGCCATCGACGATGATCTTGCCTTCCTGATGCGCTTCAAGGCGATTGATGCAGCGAATGAGTGTCGATTTTCCCGACCCCGAAGGTCCGGCAATGACGATCCGGTCACCCTCGCGCACCGTCAGGTTGATGTCCTTCAGCACATGGAAGTCGTCATACCATTTATGGACATGCTCGATCCCGATCATGATTTTATTGCTGTCGGACATCGCTTACTTCCTGTGACCTGTGTTGAGCCGGCGCTCCATGAATACCGAATAGCGGGACATGCCGAAGCAGAAGGCCCAGAAGACGAGCGCGGCAAAGACATAGCCCGTCGTCGCGCCTTGCGGCACGGCCCAATTTGGGTCGCTCAACTGGGCACGCACCTGCCCCAGCAGATCGAAGAGGCCGACGATCAGCACCAGCGTCGTATCCTTGAAGAGGCCGATGAACGTATTGACGATGCCGGGGATGACATGGCGCAGCGCCTGCGGCAGAACGATCAGTCCCATCGTCTGCCAATAGCTGAGGCCCACGGCGCGGGCGGCTTCCGCCTGTCCGCGCGGGATCGCCTGCAAGCCGCCACGCACGACCTCGGCCATATAGGCCGACGAGAAAAGCGCAACGCCGATGAGGCATCGCAACAGATTGTCGAGACTGAAACCTTCCGGCAGGAAAAGCGGCAGCATGACGCTCGCCATGAAGAGAACGGTGACGAGCGGCACCGCGCGCCAGAACTCGATGAAGCCGATGGAGAGCATCCGGATCACCGGCATTTCCGAGCGACGCCCCAGCGCCAGCAAAATGCCGAGCGGCAGCGAGACGACGATGCCTGTGACGGCCACCACCAGCGTCACCAGCAGTCCACCCCACATGGTCGTATCGACGCCGACAAGGCCGGGACGGTCGCCTGCGAGCAGCACAATGGCGATGAAGGGATAGGCGCCAAGCAGGAATATAAGGTTGAACCGTTTGGCAGGCGCAGAGGGTATGAGTGCCGGGATGAGCGCCGCCGCTCCCAGAAAGAACGTCAGATTGACGCGCCAGATTTCAGACGCCGGATAACGTCCATAGATGAACTGCGACAGGTTCGCCTTGACGAAAGGCCAGCAGGCGCCGCTGTCGGGCGCGAGGCAGGCTGTACGGCTGTCGCCGTGCCAGACCGCGCTGAAGATTGTCCAATCGAGCAAAGGCGGCACGGAAATGAAAACGACATAGAGCGCGAAGAGCGTCAGGACGCTGTTCGAGAAACTGGAGAAAAGATGTTTGCGCATCCATGTGATGGCGATCATGGCCTAGCGCTCCACAATCGCGACGCGCGCGTTATAGATGTTCATCAAGAAGGACGTGATGAGGCTGATCACCAGATAGACGCCCATCGTCATGGCGATGACCTCGATCGCCTGCCCCGTCTGATTTAAGACCGTACCCGCAAAGATCGACACGAGATCGGGATAGGCGATGGCGACGGCCAGCGACGAATTTTTCGTGAGGTTCAATATCTGACTCGTCAGCGGCGGCACGATGACGCGCAGCGCCTGCGGGATGATGACGAGCCGCAATGTCTGGACATTGTTGAGGCCAAGCGCATGCGCGGCTTCCGTCTGCCCCTTGCTGACCGACAATATGCCGGAACGCACGATCTCGGCGATAAAGGCGGCGGTGTAGATCGACAGGCCGAATGTCAGGGCAACGAATTCGGGCAAGAGACGCCAGCCGCCGACGAAATTGAACTTCGCGAAAACCGGCGCTTCCATCTGGAAGGGCGCGCCGAAGATCATGATTGTCAACAGTGGCAGTCCGACAAGGACTGCGAGGGCGACATATCCAAGATGCGAGCTGTGACCCGTCTCGATCAGATTTTTCAATGCCCGGCGACGCAGCAAGACCGCCGCGATAATGGCGATGATCGCCACAATCACAAAGACAAGCGTCGATGAGGTCGACTGGATTGCAGGCATGGCGACGCCACGATTGCTGAGGAAGACATCCGGCAATAGCGTGATGCTCTCGCGCGGCCCCGGCAGCGGTCGCAGGATAGCGAAATACCAGAAGAACAATTGCAGCAGCAGCGGAATATTGCGCAGTGTCTCGACATAGACGGCGGCAAGCTTGGCCACCAGCCAGTTGGTCGAAAGCCGCGCAATGCCGATCACGAAGCCCAGCGAAACGGCGAAGACCGTACCGAGGGCCGCGACCAGCAGGGTGTTGCACAGGCCCACCCAGAAGACGCGGCCATAGGTGCTTTCCTCGCTATAGGGGATCAGCGACTGGATGACGCCAAAGCCTGCCGTGTGATCGAGAAAGGCGAAACCCGACGCAATATGCTGGCGTTCGAGATTCGCGCGCGCCGTCAGCGCCATATAGCCGAAGATCGAAACCGTGATCGCGATCGCCAGCACCTGATAAACCAGCGCCCGCACGCGCGGATTGGTCCAGGTGATTGGACCAAAGCCGGTGTTCTTATGTGCCCCCCTGGCGCTCAATAACTTTCTCCGTCAGCGAATGGGCGGCGCATACATCAGCCCACCATTCTTCCAGCTTGCGTTCAGCCCGCGCGGAATGCCGAGCGGCGTATCGGGTCCGACATTGCGATTATAGATTTCAGCATAGTTGCCGACAGCGGCAAGAGCATCGGCGGCCCAACTCGCCTTGAGGCCCAGCGCTTCGCCGAAGGCCCCTTCCGTGCCCAGCATACGCCGGATAGAGGGATTGGCGCTTGTCTTCATCTGGTCAACGTTAGTCCGGGTTACACCGAGGTCTTCGGCGTTGATCAGCGCGAACAAGGTCCAGCGCACGATATCGGTCCATTGCGGATCGCCCTGTCGCACCAGCGGTCCCAGCGGCTCCTTGGAAATGATCTCGGGCAGAACGATATGGTCCTGCGGATTTTTCAGGATGAGCTTCTGTGCATAGAGGCCCGAGGCGTCCGTCGTATAGGCGTCGCAGCGACCGCCGTCATAGGCGCTCAGCGACTCTTCGTTCTTCTCGAATGACAGCGCTTTGTAGGCCATGCCCTGACTGCGGAAATAGTCGGCCATGTTGAGTTCGGTGGTGGTGCCGGTCTGGGTGCAGATCGTCGCGCCGTTGAGCTGTGCCGCGCTGGTGATGCCGGAGTCCTTCTTCACCATGAAGCCCTGACCGTCGTAATAGATGACGCCCGCGAAATCGAAGCCAAGCGAGGTGTCGCGCGACATGGTCCAGGTCGTGTTACGCGACAGCAGGTCGATCTCGCCGGACTGCAATGCGGTAAAACGATCCTTGGCGCTCAGCGGGCGATATTTGACCTTTGTCGGATCGCCGAAAATAGCCGCCGCCACGGCCTTGCAAAAATCGACGTCGATGCCGCTCCATTCGCCCTTGTCATTCGGGTTGGAGAAACCGGGCAGGCCCTGACTTACGCCGCATTGCAGATAGCCCCGCGAGCGCACCAGATCCAGCGTCGCGGCGGCAGTTGCGCTTGGGGCAGCCTTCTTGTCGCCTGCCGCCTGCTGAGAGGAACTGGGGGTCAGGTGTGTCGGGGGGCCGGGCAAGAAGAAATAGAGAACCCCCGCACCGATAACGATGCCAACGAGAAATGCGACAAGGCGATTGTTCATTAATTGTCTCTCGTGTTCTATCGAGCGCTATCAGATCAGCCCCTTTTCCGGCTTCTTTGCCAGAAGGCCCCTTCTCGGTGCTAAGCTTCCTTCTTACACTGAACCGGCGGTCAGGGCCAAGTTTACGGGCGCTGACCTTTGATTTTGATCGCTGCGAGGATGGATGACCGAAAAGCCCGACCATAAAAGAGAAACACTCGTCATCACCGCAGGCCGCGACCCGCATGCCAATTTCGGCGTCGTCAACCCGCCCGTCTATCACGCCTCCACGATCCTCTATCCCACCTACAAATCGCTGAGCGACCGCTCGCAGCCCTATACCTATGGGCGTCGCGGAACGCCTACAACCGCAGCCTTGCAGCAGGCGATCACCGCGCTCGAAGGCGGCCACAACACGGTACTGACGCCTTCCGGCCTTTCGGCGGTCACCACGGCGTTGCTCGCCCACCTCAAGGCAGGAGATCACCTGCTGATGGTCGACAGCGTCTATGGCCCCTCGCGCGCATTTTGCGACAAGATGCTGACGCAGATCGGCGTCGAGGTTGACTATTACGATCCACGCATCGGTGCCGGTATTTCCTCTCTGATGAAGTCCAATACGACGGTCGTCTACACCGAATCACCAGGCTCCAATTCGTTTGAAATTCAGGACATCCCCGCCATCGTCAAAGCCGCTCATGCTGGCGGCGCGATTGTCATGGCCGACAATACCTATGGCGCGGGATATTATTATCGGCCCATCGAGCATGGCGTCGATGTGTCGATCCAGGCGATCACCAAATATCTCTGCGGCCATTCCGATGTGATGATGGGCTCCATCACCACCAACGAAACCGCCTGGAAGGCGACCATCGCCGCCCACGGCACGCTCGGCCAGACGGCCGCGCCCGACGACGTCTATCTCGTATTGCGTGGCATCCGCACACTCGGCGTCCGGCTGGAGCGCCATATGCAGACGGGCATCACGCTCGCCCGCTGGCTCGAAGCGCGGCCCGAAGTGGCGCAGGTAATCCATCCCGCGCTTGAAAGCCATCCCGATCATGCGCTCTGGAAGCGTGACTTCACCGGCGCCTGCGGCCTTTTCAGCTTTGTCCTGAAGCCCTGCAGCGAGACGGCGCTGGCCGCCCTTCTCGACAATCTCGATCTCTACGGCATGGGCTATTCCTGGGGCGGCTATGAAAGTCTGATCGTGCCGCAAGACATGACGAAATACCGGACCGTCACCTCCGGTGATTTCGGTGGCCAGCTCATCCGCGTCCATGCAGGCCTTGAAAACATCGAGGATCTCAAGGCCGATCTCGTGCATGGCTTTGCCTGCATGGCTGCGGTCGGCGACTGAAATGTTCGATGGCATTTTCAGCCTGAGCCTCACACCCGCCGAAGCGCAAGCCCTCTGGCTTTCGCTCAAGACCGGCCTTGTGGGCACCGGCGTCGCGCTTGTTCCCGGCATTGCAGTGGCATGGCTTCTCGCGCGTGGCAATTTTCGCGGCAAGTTCTGGCTCGATGGGCTCGTGCATATGCCTCTCGTGCTGCCGCCTGTCGTCACCGGCTATGTCTTGCTCCTTGTCTTCGGCCACAACGGCCCGGTCGGCAACTGGCTGGAAACGCATCTTGGTTTCGTTCTGGCCTTCAACTGGAAGGGCGCGGCGCTTGCCTCCGCCATCATGGGCTTTCCACTGCTGGTGCGCGCCGTGCGGCTCGCTTTCGAGGCTGTCGATCCAAAACTCGAAGCCGCCGCCCGCACGCTGGGCGCGCATCGCCGCGATGTGTTCTTTTCGATCACCTTGCCGCTCATCATGCCCGGGATCATCGCAGGTGGCCTCCTCGCCTTTGCCCGTGCGCTTGGCGAGTTCGGCGCGACGATTACCTTCGTCGCCAATATTCCCGGCGAGACACAGACGCTGCCTCTTGCGCTCTATAGCGCCTTGCAATTGCCGGACGGCGAGATCCACGCCATGCGTTTCGTCGTCCTCTCGCTGGTGCTTGCCGCAGGCGCACTCGCTGGCTCGGAATACCTCGCCCGCGCCGCCCAAATTCGTATAAGAGGCCGGGCATGAGCGGCCTTGCTGTTGACCTTTATCATCGGCTTGGCGATTTCACGCTTGATGTCACGCTGACAGCCCCTATCGGCGTCACCGGCATCATCGGACCATCGGGCGCGGGCAAGAGCATGTTGCTCAAGATGATTGCCGGTCTCGAGCGTCCAGCACGCGGCAACATCTTTCTGGATAATGAAATCCTCAACGACACAAGAGGCAAGGTCTTCATACCCGCCGAGCAACGGCGCATCGGCTATGTCTTTCAGGACGCCCTGCTCTTTCCGCATCTGAGCGTTGCGGAAAATCTCGACTACGGCGCAAAGCGGCGTGGCGAAACCGGCATCGTCTCACGCGATGATGTCATCGCCATGCTTGGTCTGGAAGCGCTTGTCACGCGCCGCCCGCATCATCTGTCCGGCGGCGAGGCCCAAAGGGTCGCCATCGGTCGGGCGCTGCTTTCCAATCCGCGCATGCTGCTGATGGACGAGCCGCTCTCGAGCCTCGACCCACGGCGACGCCAGCACATCATGCCCTTCATCGAGACGCTGCATCAGAACCTCGACCTGCCGATCATCTATGTCAGCCATAATATCGATGAGATCACGCGGCTCGCCGATCGCGTCGTCGTCATGCATGACGGCAAACTCGCCGCTTCCGGTAATGTCGCCGAAGTTCTCAACCGACCGGCCATGCAACGCCTCATTCTTGGCGATGAGAGCGGAGACAATGATCCCGCCATGATCGTCGAGGCGATCGTTGCGAACCATGACAGGACCAGCCATACGACGCGGCTTGAGCTAGACGGCACAAGTCTGAGCCTTCCAATTCTGGACATTCCAACGGGCCAGATGGTTCGGTTGCGTATTCACGCACGAGATGTCGCCATTGCCACTTCTCCTCCGACAGGCATCAGTATACAGAACATCATCGAGACCAGAATTACAGAGATCACATCGACGGAGACTGGTCAGGTCGATGTGATGATGGCATTGTCCGGCTCATATCAGTTGAAGGCGCGCATCACCGCGCGCGCCTGCGAAGCCCTGTCACTCACAACGGGCAAGCAGGTCTGGGCCTTGATCAAATCCGTTGCCCTCAGCGACAATGGGAAGAGTTGATATTTTACGAAACGGGAGATTTGGTTTTGTCGCAGATAGAAATAAAAAGCGAAATCGCTGGCAAGGTCTGGAAGATCGAGGCGCAGGTCGGCGACGCGCTCGATGAAGACGACGTGATCATCATTCTGGAATCCATGAAAATGGAAATTCCCATTACCACGCCGACCCGTTGCCGTCTCGTCGAACTCTACGTCGCTGAAGAAGACCCTGTCGCCGAAGATCAGGTCGTCGCCATCATCGAAAAGGCGTAAGCCTCAATCGACACCGAAGAGTTCCTTCAGATAGGGATTCAGGAATTTCCCTGTCGGGTCGATGTCGCTTCGCACCTTCAGAAAATCATCCCATCGCGGATAGAGGCCCTTTAGCTCCGAAGCTTTTGCCGTGTGCAGCTTGCCCCAGTGCGGGCGGCCCTGATAGCGCCGGAAGATATTTTCGACACCTTCAAACAGCTCCCGATAGGGCTGACGGTGATATTGGTGAACGGAAATCGTCACGCTATCGCGCTCGTAGAACGGGCTCAACCAGATGTCATCGGCCGCCACATAGCGATATTCGAGCGGAAACAGAAAGTTGATGCCGCAGGTTCGCATATAGGCGGCCACCTCGCGGATGCAGTCCGGCCCTCTTTCGGCGGGCACGGCATATTCCATTTCGTTGAAACGATTGTTGCGGTCGCTCGGAAAGGCGTCATGCGACCAACGTGCGCGTCCCGGCGCATCGGCGGCCAATGAATAGCGACCGCTTGCCGATGTCAGAAAGTTCTGCAATCGACCACGCAGAAATGGCAGATAACGCGATGCTTCGCAGGCCACCCTGAATATCTTTTCGTCCCGCGTTTCCGCCTTGTCGTCATCGGGACGGCGACGGCGCGGTCTGGCTTCCGCTTCGGTCTCGCTCAGAAATTTGACGATGGCCTCCCTGGAATAGGGGAACCAGAAGAATTCGAAGTGACGATGCGCTTCGCGCAATTCATCCACGCGCGCAAGCACTTCATCCACCGGCATCCGCCCGCCCGTTTCCTCCAGCACATAGGCGGGTTTGAGCTTCATCGTGATCTCGCTCATGATCCCGAGACTGCCCATCGACACGCGGCCCGCGTTGAATATGTTGATGTTTTCTTCGCGATTTGCGTTGACGACCTCGCCACTCGCGGTGACCAGACGAAAGCTCTCGACGCCTGCCGAGAGCGAGCCCAACTCGCCGCCCGTTCCGTGCGTGCCCGTGCCGACGGCCCCTGCCAGCGACTGACGGTCGATGTCGCCCTGATTGGCAAGGCCCATCCCGCGATCGAGCAGCAAGGGGCCAAGATCGCGGATCGTCGTGCCGGCCTTGATCCGCGCCGTCTTTGCTTCGTCATTGTGGTCGATGACGCCGCTCATGTTCTTTAGCGAGATGATAGTGCCCTGGCTCTCGACAAGCGGCGTAAAGGAGTGCCCGCTTCCCGCCACGCGAACAGGCGCGACGCCATCTTTTACGATCGCAGCCAATTCCTCTTCGCTTACCGGTTCCAGCAGCGCCACGGGCCAGGATTTCACCCAGCCGGACCAGTTCGACCACACATTTGTCATGACGAAATCCATCCTCCTCAAATCCTTGCTCATCATAGGCCAAGCGAGGCGTCAGGACACAAAGATATCGGCACAAAAAAGCCCCGGCATTTCTGTCGGGGCCATTTTGCGCCAATCGTCAAGACGAACGAAAATTCAATGGCTGTTGTCCCAAGGGTAGTTGTCCTTGGTTTCCTTCTTGGTCGGCACGACGGTCGTCACCACCGGCTTGAAATCGCGCGCCATGATGGTGGCTTTCTTGATGTCGGCAGGGGCCATTGTGCTGGACAGCCCTTCCAGTTCCTTGCTCGCAAATTGCGGGAAACCACTCTTCACCGCGAGCATGTAATACATATATGCCTTCACATCGTCCTTCGCGACGCCTTCGCCTGCCTGATACATGGTGGCGACATTATACTGAGCCTCGGCCATGCCCTGTATGGCTGCGGCCTCATACCATTTGGCCGCCTTGCTCGCGTCCCGCGAAACGCCCCAGCCCTTGTCATACATGCTGCCAAGGTCCATCTGCGCACGCGCGTCGCCACCCTTTGCGCCGATCTCATAATATTTGATCGCTGTCGGTACATCGCGTTCGACGACCTTCGCGTCGAAATATTCCTCGCCCAGCCGGAACGCAGCGCCGGGATTGTTGTTTTCCGTCACTGCCTTCTTCCATTCGGTGAGCGCTTCGGGATAAAAGCCCCGGCGATAGAGTTCCTGGCCGGAGCTCTCGTCATGCACAGTCTCGGCGGCCTTCGCGGTTTGATCTGGCATGGACACGAAAGCGGAAACCACGAGAGCGCCTGCGAAGAGGGCTTGCATGAGCCCCGATCCAATGCGGCTGCCGATCCGGCTTTTTTGCATCGTCAAATTCATTTGTTGGTCTCCGTCCCCAGTCCGCTCTCAAATATACCGGTTATCCCAGCTTGATTTCATAATGAGCCTGTCCCACCGAAATGTGAACCGTCGAACACCTTTTCGTCCTCCAGGTGAACGATCTGTAATAATTCGAGGGCGAATTTCGAGAATTTCTGAAAAAAAATTTTCGGGGCGCTACGGAAGGTGGCAGCGGCGATCCGCACGGCGCGATCAATTTCCGTAAAATCTGCGCAAACCGAAACCGCGTCATTTCAAGGACATCCGGGGCGCGCCCCTCACATCGACTAAGGGAATTGAAAATGGGCAACTTTGTGAAATCCTTCATCGCCAATGAAAGCGGCGCCACGGCCATCGAATACGGCCTCATCGCCGCTGGCATTGCCGTCGCCATCTCGGCCATCGTCGGCACGCTGGGCACCAGCCTGACGAACAAGTTCACGGCAGTGAACACGGCGATCACCACACCGTAAGTGATGACCCGAGAGAATTATCTACAAAACATGATCCGGGCCGGTTACGTAAAAGCGTAACTGGCCCGAACGTTTTCGAGCCGGCGCCGGTGGTTTTTTGTTTGTGGGGACTGGCGCTAAGTGATTCAATGTTTCGTTGAAATTATTGAGTTTTTTCAATCTCCACAGACTCGTTTCACAAACTCGAAGCGACTCAAATGACTGAATACACAAGTCAGAATGACTCAGCTATCGCAAGTGGTTGATTTTATTCATTTTTATCAGCAAGTTTTGACACACCAAATACAGATCAATCTTTCTGCTTTGCGCCAATACCGTTGAAAAACTCGATCAACGAGTAGTTTGCAAGACTGCTTAACCGCTTCCCGGAGAAGAGGATCAGTTGTCTGCCCCGCACTTTCATGCAAGGTATCCGTTGTGCCGCTTTTATGCGGCAATGACGCCGCGCAGGCCTTCCAGCACGATCCTGATCTAAATGCCGCCGGGTCGTCCGACGGATGTCCTTGACCACCTGCTCGGCAGGCTTCTTGGGGCTCGAGTATTTGCTGTTCATATCCAGTTCTCCGTCACTACGACGAGAACCAAATACTCCTTAAACTACACCGTCAAATCTGGGCCATAGGCGCTGACGGGGGACAGCGTAGCCCTCATGTAGCGCAGCTGGTGGTCATAGCCGTGCCTCAGGTCTCTACAGTGGTTTTACAACAAACCACACCGCAAAGGAGGCCGACTATGACCACGACAGAGGTTACATCAATCGAGCCCGTTCTGGCGGCGATCGATATTTCCAAGGATCGCTATGAAGTGCTGATCGCCGTACCAGACCAGAAGCGCCGGCGGCGCGTGACGGTCTTGAACACTCTGGAAGACTTCCAGCGCCTGATCAATCTGCTGACCAGTTACGAACGGCCGGTCCGTGTGGCATTTGAGGCCACCGGCAATTACCACAGGGCGCTGGCGTGGCACCTCAGTGCCGCCGGACTGGAGACGAAGCTCGTCTCGTCGGTCGCCCTGGCCAGAACACGCGAGGCCCTGCACAACAGCTGGGACAAGAACGACCCTAAAGATGCGCAGGTTATCCTGCACATGATGACGATTGGTGCCGAGCAGTTTTATCATGATCCCCTGGTGAGGGGCACAAACGACATTCAGGAACTGTCCAAAACCCACGACATCATATCAAAGTCCAAGACAGAGC
>JBAQNC010000074.1:0-1606 GCA_049303435.1 Parvibaculum sp.
TCTTCCTCGTCCTGACAGCGAGGCAACGGCGACTACTTCACGCTCCCGGCGCAGAGGACGAGCCGTTCGCCGATCATCGCGCCGAACCTTGCCACCGCGCCGTCGTCGAGGCCCGGCTGCGAGAGCGCCGCAACAATTGCGGGAATTTGCGCGCCAACGCGCTCGCACATGTCGGTCACGCGCCTTCGGACCAGCGGCAGGCCGAGACCCGCGTCGGCGGCGAAGGCCGCCCAGCCCCTAGCGTCGAGTTCCGCGAGCGTCGCCCGCTTGCCGATCTTCATCGCGAACTTCGGCGAGAGTTCGGGATAGGCGACGGTTGCCAGCAAATCATAAAGCGGGGCGAGGCGTGGGCCTTCATCGCCGTAGAGGATCGAAAAGTTCTTGCCGTGCGCATCGGCATTGCCGGCGATCGCATTGAAAATCACCGCATCGAGAAGCTTCAGGACATCAACGGCGGGCCTCGCAGCGATACGGCGGAGGAGCTCAAAGCAATCCTTGAAGGTGGGGCCACCTTCGCTGGCGTATTTGGTTTCCGGGGCTACGGCGAGCGCCTGGCAGAAATCCTCCTGATGGATGCGACGCACATGTCCATCGTCGCCAATGGCGCGGTCATAGCGTTGGACCAGCAGAAAGGTTCGATCTCTGACCACGCGCGGCTCGACCGGCGCGACATCGAGCCCGATCGCGGCGGCAAGACGCATCACAAAGGCCTCGTTCTCGGTCGTGGCATTAAAGCGCGCTATCGGCGGTTTGAGAATATGCGTCGTGGGCTGGCCCGGTGCAGGCAGCGCCACCGCCCCATCCACCAGAACGACCGGTACCTTCGATTGCGCGCCAGCGAGAGAAAGGCGGAGTCCTTCCTCGCCCGCAAGCAGGGGGCGGGCAGGCAGCGCATCGCCGCGCGCCGGTCAGCAGGATCAGCCGCACCGCATCGGCGGCGCGCCGGTTCGGATGAGCATCGAGCGCGGCGGATAACCGCCCGATTTCATCGGTTGAGAGATAGCGATCCCGAGGCGCTTCGGCATTCCGGGCGAAACCGGCGGCGGGGTTGTCGGTGCGGATAGCCGGGGCATGGAGGGCGGGAATTTAGACGGCGCGTTCACGAGCAGGGCCTCCAGGCGGTCGATTGCGGCCGAGATCGAGCGCGCCCTGCGGCGCGCCGGAGCGGCCTCCTTGGTCCGCAGCGAAACGACCAGGGAGGTCCGGCCGAGGGCGTCGCGGAGCGTTTGGGGCAGTCTGGCGCGCCAGTAGTAAACGGCACCTCTACGGGCTAGATGAAGATGGCGGGTCGACAAGGGCTTCGGCTCCCATTTCGGGCCGCCTGACCTGCTACCGGAGGGGTGGTGTGACACAGCTCTGTGTCACACCTGCGTGTCACAGGCGGTTGTGGTGCCAAAAATCCTTTTATTATCAATAACTTAACTGGAATTGGCTGGGGTTCCTGGAAGCATATAGAACTTTGTGCGTCTCGCCTCCGGCAGAAATGAAGGTGCTCATGGAGGATGCAGAGGCGCTTGAGCGTGCTGCGGCGTAGAGATGGAATTGACATATGCAAGGCATATGTTACCATGTTTTCCTCACTATGGAGGTGTTCCATGACCCGCAC
>JBAQNC010000075.1:0-9376 GCA_049303435.1 Parvibaculum sp.
GGCTTGTGCGGCGTCAGCACCGTCTCGCCGATCTCGAGCGGTGCGTCGTTGATGAGATCGAGCCGCAGCAGCGCCATCACGCGCTCGTTGGCCTTGTCGACCGAGAACACCATGCCCACTTCGCGACCTATTGATGTGACCGGCGTGTGAGGCTTCGGCATTTCGCCCACCACGTCGCAAGGCACCAGACGCTTGCGCACGCTGCCGCGTCGCTTGGTGCGCGATGTCACTTCCTGCCCGACGAAGCAGCCCTTCTGGAAATCGACGCCGTTCATTTCCTCGAAATTCACTTCCAGCGGAAAGGTGCGGTCGGGTTCGAAGTCCTTGATGGAATCGCCGACGCCCAGCGCAATGCGGTGGGCGTGATAGTCCGCTGGCGTCGCGGCTTCCGCGCCGGGCGCTTCAGGGTTTTCGGCGATGAGCCGCGCCCCCATTGCGGGCAGGCGAGGGTCGGCAAGCGCGCCGTCGATCTTCGTTGCGTCATCCTCGCCCCAGATCGCCATGACTTTCAACTTGTCGCTGAGGTCTTCGATCGTCACATCGGCGCGCAACTTGTAGAAGGTCAGCCGTTTGACGAGATCGCCCGCCCGCGCGCCGTCGCAATCGAGCAGCAGCGCGTCGCCCGCCTTGTCCGCTTGAATGAAGAAGTCGAACAGGAACTTGCCCTGCGGGGTCAGTAACCCTGCATAGATGGCATGTCCGCCATCGACAAGATCGACATTATTGGTAATGAGATTTTGCAAAAACTCGTGCGCTTCGGCTCCACCGACACGCAACACCCCCCGTTCGGGCAGGATCGACGCTTTCAGGCTCATTCTAGGGCTCTTAAACCTCTTAAATCCCGGGATCGCGACATGGCCATCCCCTCATTTCGGCTCTCAATAACAGCATGCCACATTTAATCCTGCTCCGCTTGCGCTACAAGTGACACAAACCTGTCAGTCCGCCCTGGCTTGGCAGTCCGCCCTGGCCTTCCTATACTCCGCCCCCCGTTCAATCCCGTCGCAAGGCCCGCTTTCGCTCCAATGCGTATTCTCTTTATTACCTCAAACCGTATTGGCGACGGTGTCCTGTCCACGGGCCTGCTGGCAGGCCTGATGGAGCGCTATCCGGAAGCAAAATTCTGGGTCGCCTGCGGGCCGCTGGCCGCGTCGCTGTTCCGCCACGCGCCCCGCGTCGAAAAGATTATCGAACTCAGGAAAGAACCCTGGGCCGGTCATTGGCGCAAGCTTCTGCGCGCCACCATGTTCCGCCGTTTCGAGGCCGTGGTCGACCTGCGTGGCTCCGCCACCGCCTATCTGCTCTGCGCCCGCAAGCGATATGTCCTGCGTTCCAACCACACGCTCCACAGGGTCATTCACAATGCCTCCGTCGCGGGCTTCGATCCGGCCCCCTGGCCGCGCGTCTGGCCGGGCGAGGCGGCGCGCGCGCGCGCCAAGGAATTGATCCCCGATGGTCGCCGCGTGCTCGCCATCGGCCCGTCGGCCGCCTGGCCGCGCAAGATGTGGCCCGTCGAGCGTCACGCCGAGCTTGTGCCCCGCCTTGTCGGTCCCGGCGGTCCGCTGGAAGGCGCGCATGTTCTGATCGCGCTGGCGCCGGGCGAGCGCGAGCTGGCCCGTCCCGTCATCGACATCGTACCGGACGATCGCCGTATCGAGCTGGTCGGCGAGGACCTCAATCTGGTCGCCGCCTGTTTTGAGCGCGTCTCTCTTTATATCGGCAATGACAGCGGCTTGATGCATCTCTCCGCCGCCGCAGGCGCGCCGACGCTCGGTCTGTTTGGTCCCACGCCCGATGGGCGCTACGATCCCTGGGGCACGAATACGGCGCAGGTCCGCGGCCCCCGCTCGCAGGAAGAAATTCTCGCCGATCTCGGCGAGGGCTGGGCGGGCGAGAACGCCATGCAGGACCTGACCGTCGATATGGTCTATGACGCCGCCATCGCTCTTCTTGATCGCCTCCAGGCGGACAAGACACCTTCAACCGACGAGGCCACATCATGAGCGCGACTTACGATCTCATCATCAAGGGCGGCACGCTCGTCAATCAGGATGGAGTCGGCGTCACCGACATTGCCGTCACCAACGGACGCATCGCGGCCATCGGCGATCTTGCTCACGCAAGCGCGGGCGAAGTCATCGATGCCACGGGGCTCCATGTCCTCCCCGGCGTCATCGACAGCCAGGTCCATATGCGCGAGCCCGGCAACGAGCACAAGGAAGACCTCGAAGCGGGCGGTCGCGCAGCCGTGCTGGGTGGCGTCACCGCCGTCTTCGAAATGCCCAACACCTCGCCCGCCACGACAACACCTGACGCCATCACCGACAAGGTCCGCCGCGCGCGGCATCGCATGCAATGCGACTTCGCTTTCTATGGTGGCGCCACGGTAGAAAACACCGACATGCTCGCCGAGATGGAACGCACGCCCGGCTGTTGCGGCATCAAGGTCTTCATGGGCTCGTCCACCGGTACATTGCTTGTCGCGACCGATGAAGATGTCGCCCGGTTGCTCAAAGTCATCAACCGCCGCGCCGCCTTCCATTCCGAAGACGAAGACCGCCTGATCGCGCGCAAGGCCGAAGCCCTGGCGGGCAAGCCGGAAACGCACCCCGTCTGGCGCGACGTCGAATCCGCCGTTCGTTGCACGACACGCCTGCTCAATCTGGCGCGCGCGGCAGGCAAGCGCATCCATGTGCTGCACATCACGACGGCGGAAGAAATCCCGCTGCTCGCCGCCGCGAAGGATTTCGCCACCGCTGAAACGACGCCGCAGCATCTGACCCTTGCCGCGCCCGATTGCTATGAACACCTCGGCGCCTACGCGCAGATGAACCCGCCCATCCGCACCGCCGAGCATCGTGGGGGGCTCTGGGCAGGCGTCGCCGCCGGCGTCATCGATGTGCTGGGCTCCGACCACGCGCCCCATACGCGCGAGGAAAAGGACAAGCCCTATCCAAATTCACCCTCCGGCATGCCCGGCGTGCAGACGCTTGTTCCGGTCATGCTCGATCACGTCAATGCAGGCCGCATGACATTGCAGCGCTTCGTCGATCTCACTTCGGCAGGGCCGCAGCGCATCTTCGGCATCGCGGGCAAGGGCCGTGTTGCCGTGGGTTACGACGCCGACTTCACCATCGTCGACATGAAGGCCAGACGCACCATCACCAACGACTGGATCGCCAGCAAATGCGGCTGGACCCCCTTCGACGGCATGGAGGTCACCGGCTGGCCCATCGGAACCCTCATCCGCGGTCGCCGCGTCATGTGGAACGACGAAATTACCGGCGCAGCCAATGGCGAAGCGATGACCTTCGTGGAGAATCTGCCGAAGGGCTGAGCCGCCCCCGGACGGCGGAAATGCCCCTTTTCCGCTTGTAACGACCCCGGCCTTGACCCCGGCGGGGATTTAGGCTCGTTTGTGCCCAGCAACATTGAAATAAGGGCTCAAAAAGCCCGGCAGGGAGCCAAAAATGACCGAAACATTCCGCGCCATTCGCGTTTCCAAGGCCGAGAGCGGCCAGACGACTGAAATTGTCGATCTGACCCCCGCCGATCTGATGGAAGGCGATGTCACCGTCGCCGTGGATTATTCGACCGTCAACTACAAGGACGGGCTGGCGCTGACGGGCGCGGCCCCCATCATCCGCCATTGGCCGCTCATCCCCGGCATCGACTTTGCGGGCAAGGTCGAAAGCTCGAGCAATGGCGCATTCAAACCCGGCGACCGCGTCGTCCTTAATGGCTATGGCGTTGGCGAAGGTCATCATGGCGGCTACGCCCAGAAGGCGCGCGTCAAGGGCGACTGGCTGGTGAAACTGCCCGACAGCATCTCCAATGAGCACGCCGCCGCCATCGGCACGGCAGGCTACACGGCGATGCTTTGCATCCTTGCGCTGGAACATGGCGGCGTCACGCCGGACAAGGGTGACATTCTGGTGACCGGCGCGGCAGGCGGCGTCGGCTCGGTCGCTATCGCCATCCTGTCCAAGCTCGGCTATCGCGTCATCGCCTCGACAGGCCGCGCCTCTGAAGCCGACTACCTCAAGGGCCTCGGCGCGTCGGATATCATCGACCGCAACGAGCTTTCCGAAAAAGGTCGCCCGCTCGGCAAGGAGCGTTGGGCGGGCGTGGTCGACGCCGTCGGCAGCCACACGCTCGTCAACGCCATCGCCAGCACCAATTATGGCGGAACGGTTGCCGCCTGCGGTCTGGCGCAGGGCATGGACCTGCCGGGCTCTGTTGCGCCCTTCATCCTGCGAGGCATCACGCTTGCGGGCATCGATAGCGTCATGGCCCCCATGACCAAGCGCCATCAGGCCTGGTCGCGTCTGGCGCAGGATCTCGATCTCGCCAGGCTCGACGCCATGACGACCCGCGTCGCTCTCAAGGACGTGCCGCCGCTGGGCGCCGAAATCCTTGCAGGCAAGGTGCGCGGCCGCATCGTCGTCGACGTCAATTCTTGATTTGGGCCTGATCGAGACCGGGGAGGGGACCGAAATGGATTTGCCAAAGACAAACGAAGACGTGGATGTGAACAAGCCGCCGTTCCGTCAGGCGAACTATCTGCCGCGCAAGATCGAGGTCGAACGCCGCGACGATGGCTCCATCGTCATGCGCAATCTCAACCCGCTGGTCGGCGCGCCGGAAAATATCATCGCGCCGATCCGCCGCTGGGCCGCCGAAGCGCCGGACCGCACGTGGCTCGCCATGCGTGACCCTTCAAAGGACGGCAAGCTCGGCGAATGGAACCGTCTTTCCTATTCCGAAGCGCTTGCGCGCATCAGTTCCATTGCCGAAGCGCTTTTGTCGCGCGGTTTCGATCAGTCGACGCCGCTCATGATCCTGTCGGGCAATTCCATCGAACACGCGCTCATGACCTATGGGGCGATTCTCGCTGGCGTTCCCGCCGTACCGGTCTCGCCCGCCTATAGCACCATGAGCACCGACTTCGACAAGCTCCGCTATGTGGTCGATCTCATCCAGCCCAGGATGATCTTCATGCAGAACATCGAGCCGTTCAAACGCGCGCTCGCCGCTCTTGATATCGCAAACATCGAATACGGCAAGGTCGAACTCGTCACTGCCGATGGGTCCACAGGCACGGCCTACGCCGACCTCGTCGCGACGACGCCGACCGATGCGGTGGAAAAAAGCTATCAGGGTCTCAACTTCGATCAGGTCGCGAAATATCTCTTCACCTCGGGTTCCACCGGCATGCCCAAGGCCGTCATCATGACGACGCGCATGATGTGCGTGAATTCTGTGATGCCGAAAAGCATGACATCCACGAATGAAGTCGCCGAGCCGCCGGTGCTCCTGAACTGGCTGCCCTGGAACCATTGCTTCGGCGGCAATGCCATTCTCAACAATCTCACCGTTGCAGGCGGCACGCTTCATATTGACGGCGGACGCCCCGTGCCCGGCAGCTTTGAGGAAACCATCGAGAACCTGCGCGAGATAGCGCCGACCGCCTATTCGACCGTGCCGTCCGCCTATACGATGCTGGTCGGCGCGCTGGAAAAAGACGACGCGCTGGCGAAAAACTTCTTCTCCCGTCTGCGTTCGCTCGCCTATGGCGGCGCGGCGCTGAGCCAAGACCTCTACGAACGCCTGCAGAAGGTCGCGATCCGCCTGACAGGCGAGCGCATTGTCTTCAGCTCCGGCTATGGCGCGACGGAGACCGCGCCGACCATCATGAACGTGCATTGGGAAACGGAACGCATGGGCCTTCTCGGTCTGCCGCTGCCCGGCGTCGAGATCAAGCTTGCGCCGGTCGGTCAGAAGATGGAAGTCCGCGTCCGCGGCGATTGCATAACGCCGGGTTATTACAAGAACCCGGAAAAGACCCGCGACGCCTATGATGAGGAAGGCTTCTATTGCCTCGGCGACGGCGCGCGTTTCGTCGACGATAATGACCCTAATGAAGGTCTCGTCTTCGACGGTCGTGTGGCCGAAGACTTCAAGCTCTCGACAGGCACATGGGTGAGTGCGGGCAAGCTCCGCGTCGATGCTCTGGCCTCCGTCGGCGGCGTGCTTCAGGACGCGCTGGTCGCCGGGCTTGACCGCTCCTATATCGGGCTGCTCGGCTTTCCCAATGTCGCCGCCTGTCAGGCGCTTACCGGCGATCACAATCTCACGCCCGAACAGATTGTCACCCATCCGAAAGTGCTCGCGACACTTGCCGAGGGATTGCGCACGCATAATGAAACCAGTCCCGGTTCCAGCACCCGCATCAGGCGCGCGCTCCTGATGATCGAGCCGCCGAGCGTCGATGGTGGCGAACTGACCGACAAGGGCTATATCAATCAGGCCGTGGCGCTTGGCCGCCGCGCCGATCTGGTCGAGCGTCTATATGCTGAGCCGCCCGGCAACGACGTCGTCGTTGCATAGCGAACAGACAAGTAATGACGTCGTCATCGCCTGATCAGGAAAAGGGTTAGATGCTGGATTTTGGTCTTGTCGCAACGGGCATAGCGATCGGCGTAGCGGTCGCCGCCCCCATTGGTCCGGTTAATCTGATCGTGATACGGCGCACCTTGCGCTATGGCAGGGTGAATGGGTTGGTGACAGGCGCAGGCGCGGCTATGGGCGATGGCATCTTCGCCGCCATGGCCGCTTTCAGCCTCACCGCCGCGATTGATTTCCTGCTTTCCTATGAGTTCTGGCTCCAGACTATCGGCGGTCTCTTTCTGATCATTCTGGGCCTGCGCACGCTGCTGTCCCATCCGCATCTGGCGGAGCTGGAACCGGAGAAAGTCTCCGGCGTTCCCGCCCATGTCTTCCTCACGACCTTTGCGCTGACCATCACCAATCCGGCGACTATGCTGGGCTTCATCGCCATTTTCGGCGGCGTCGCAGGCTTGAGTTCAGCCGGGCAGGGTTATGGCCATGCCGCCATGCTCACAGGTTCGGTCATTGCCGGTTCGCTGCTGTGGTGGTTCGGCCTGTCGCAATTCGTTGCGCTTTTCCGCCAGCGCATGTCCGACCATCTGCTGGAGATCATCAATCGTGTCTCGGGCGGCATCATTATCCTGTTCGGCGTTGCCGTGCTGGGGCGGGTGGCGGTCCATCTTCTGGGCTGACCCGGCGTTTATGGGCCCACCGGGCCTTGTTCCCGAGGGTTACGCCCTCTAATCTGCCCGCAACAAAATTTACGAATAACCGGGAGACGGAAATGTCGAAGAAAATGAACGGCGCCGAGAGCCTCGTGCGCACACTCGTCGCCTCGAATGTCGATGTCTGTTTCACCAATCCCGGCACATCGGAAATGCATTTCGTTGCCGCACTCGACGAGGTCGATGGCATGCGCGCCATTCTCGGCCTGTTTGAAGGGGCCGTCACCGGTATGGCGGACGGCTATGGCCGCATGGCCGACAAGCCCGCTTGCACGCTGCTACATCTCGGACCCGGCCTCGCCAATGGTCTGGCGAACCTCCACAATGCGCGCCGCGCCCAGACGCCGCTCGTCAACATCGTCGGCGATCACGCCACCTATCACGCCCAATATGACGCGCCGCTGTCCTCCGACATCAAGGGTTTTGCAAGTCCGGTGTCCGGCTGGATCCATTCAAGCCCCAGCCCCAAGACGGTGGCCGCCGATGGCGCGCGCGCCGTGCAGGCCGCCATGTCCGCGCCCGGCCAGATCGCGACGCTCATCCTGCCCGCCGACACCGCCTGGCTCGATGCCGACGGTCCCGCGGACGCCCTGCCCATCGCCGGTCCCGCACCTGTGTCGCAGACCGCCATCGATCTCACAGCCGCCGCCCTCAAGTCCGGCAAGAAGAGCGCGATCATCCTGCGTGGCATGGCCCTGAGAAAACGTGGCCTCATCGCGGCGGGTCGCATCGCCGCCAAAACCGGCGCGCGCATCATGTGCGATACCTTTGCGCCGCGCATCGAACGCGGCGCGGGCCTCGTCATGGTCGAGCGCATTCCCTATTTCGCCGAACAGATCGTCGAGACTTTCGCCGATGTCGAAAAGCTGATCCTCGTCGGCGCCAAGCCGCCGGTCTCTTTCTTCGCCTATCCCGGCAAGGCGAGCTGGTGCACGCCCGAGACGACCGACATTCACTACCTCGCGCAAGCCCATGAAGATGGCGTTGCCGCTTTGGAAGCACTGGCCGATGCGCTCGGCGCGCCCAAAGAGCCCGCCCATATCGCGCCCCATAAATTGGCCGACCTGCCCAGCGGCAAGCTCGACCAGTTCTCCGTCGGCGCGATCATCGCGCATTTCCTGCCCGAAGGCGCGATCATCTCCGATGAAGCCGCCACCTCCGGCCTTGGCTCGCAGATCGCGACGGCCACCGCTGCGCCGCACGATCATCTCTCGCTCACCGGCGGCGCGATCGGGCAGGGGCTTCCCGTCGCCACCGGCGCGGCTGTCGCTTGTCCGGATCGCAAGGTTGTCTGCCTTCACGGCGATGGCGGCGCGATGTACACGCTGCAATCGCTCTGGACACAGGCGCGCGAAAAGCTCGACGTCGTCAACGTCATCTTCGCCAACAATTCCTATGCGATCCTGAATATCGAGCTGATGCGCGTTGGCGCCGAAAACCCCGGCCCCAAGGCGCTCTCCATGCTCGACCTGCACAACCCGGAACTCAACTGGGTGCAGCTCGGTTCCGGCATGGGCGTCGAGAGCGTCCGTGTCACCACCTGCGAGGAACTGATCGACGCCTACAAGTCCGCGCTCAAGGCCAAAGGCCCGCGTCTCATCGAAGTGATGATCTGATCGGAAATGCAAAAATGCGGCGCGCTGTATTTGCAGCGCGCCACATCTTTCTCAATACGAAAATCAGAAACGGCCAGGCCGCTATCAGTTCATCACGCGATTGAGCGTGAATTCGCCCTGACGCACGCGGTCTGCAAGACCGGCGGCCATTTCGGCGACGGCTTCTTCGCCATAGGCTTCGACCATGTCGGAAAGCGCGGCGAAGATGGCGGTGGTGGCGAGAATGTCGGCGCCCACGCCTTCGGCCAGCGCATCGTCCCAGGCGTCCAGAATGCTCTGCAACGCCATGCGACGTTGATCCGTCTCGTCCGGCGTCAGCGCATCGAGCGCCTCGTCGTCCATCAACTCTGAAATCGGATCGCCCGGCACATCGTAATCGGCCATTATGCCCTCAATTCTGTCCCCGACCGGGAGGCAGAAACGCCCCCTCAAGGGAAAACTCAACTGGCCGCGATGGGTGGTGGCGTTTGAATCGCCATATGTCCAGAAGCGCCCACTTGGAGTCTTTGTATCATAAAGACCGCGCCTGTCGCCAATTTCGTAAAAAAAGGTTAACTCGTTGTGGAACAAATGCCTGCAATGCCGTCTTTTTGGGGCTGAAATCAGCCACGATCAAAAGAGGGATGCGGGGTCCCTTCGCTCGCT
>JBAQNC010000076.1:0-4425 GCA_049303435.1 Parvibaculum sp.
GTTCATGGGCTCGAGATTAAAGGCCGAGAACGGCCTTGGCCATGATATTGCGCTGGACTTCGTTCGAGCCCGCATAGATCGATGCCTTGCGGAGCGAGAAGTAGTAAGGCGCGGCAGTCATGGCGTAGGCCGGACCAATGGAAGGTTCGTTGGTTTCCACCATGCCGTCTTCGACGAAGGGCGTGATGTAACCGCCGACCGCCTGCATGGTGAGTTCGGAAATCGCCTGCTGGATTTCCGTGCCACGGCACTTCAGAAGCGAGCTTTCAGGACCGACGTTGCCGCCAGCGGAAAGCGCGGAGAAGATACGCAGTTCGGTGAACTCCATCGCGGTGACCTGCGAATAGAGGTCGGCCACCTGCGCCTGAAACTCCGGCTGATCGGCCAGCGCGCCGCCATCGACCTTCGTGTCGGCTGCGATCTTCTTCAACTTGCTCAGCCCGCGATAGAGGCCCGCCGAATAAGGATTGCCGCGTTCGAACTCGAGCAGATACTTGGCGTAGGTCCAGCCCTTGTTCTCTTCGCCAACGCGGTTTTCAATCGGCACCTTCACGTCGGTGAAGAAGACCTGATTGACTTCCTGATGCGGCGCAGGCGTGCCGTCGAGAAGCACCAGCGGCTCAACCTTGACGCCGGGGGTCTTCATGTCGATGAGCAGAAAGGAGATGCCCTCCTGCGGCTTGCCTTCCCTGGAGGTCCGCACGAGGCAGAAAATCCAGTCGGCCCATTGCGCCACCGAGGTCCAGATCTTGGAGCCATTGACGAGATAATGGTCGCCCTTGTTTTCGGCCTTGGTCTGGAGCGAGGCAAGGTCGGAGCCCGAACCGGGTTCCGAATAGCCCTGACACCAGAGCACGTTCGTTTCGAGCATGTCCGGCAGAAAACGCTTCTTCTGCTCGTCCGTGCCGAACTTCATGATGACGGGCGCGCACATCGTCGGGCCGAAGGGAATGGTGTGCGGTACGCCCGCGTGACCCATCTCGACGTCGAAGATATATTTCTGCGACACGGAGAAACCGGGCCCGCCGTATTCCACCGGCCAGTTCGGCGCGAGCCAGCCCTTCCTGCCCAACGCCTTTTGCCACTGGACGTGGCTTTCCTTATCGATGTAGCCGTGTTTGGAGCGGGCCTGTTTGGCGCGCATCTCCGGCGTGTAGGCTTCCTCGATAAAGCTGCGAACTTCCTGGCGGAAGGTTTCGTCTTCCTTGCTGAAACTCAGGTCCATTGCAGCTCCTTATTCAACCTTGTCGGCGAACACGAGGCTCGGCGCACCGGCCAGCATGCCGCCGAACTTCGCGCCAGCGGCCTTGAAGTATTCAGTCTTGCCGTGGGCGTCGAGGTCGGCTTGCGTCGCATATTGTTCCATGACGATGAAGGTGCCTTCCTCGGATTTCGACTTGAAGAAATCGTACTGAAGGCAACCTTTTTCATTCGCTTTCACCTGAGCGCGGAGCTCGCTGAAAATCTTTGCGAATTCGTCGGCTTTTTCCGGCTGAACCTTGAGCGTCGCGACGAGACCAATGGTGGACATGTGATATCTCCCTGTTTCCTATCTTTGTAATTCTTGAATTGGCGGGACTTTAGAGCCAATACCCTGCGTTATCAACGCTCGGGGGGCTGCATTCCCGTTCGAAAATGAACAGGCCCCTATTCGCCCTTATAGACAGCGGGACGCTTTTCGAAGAAAGCGTCCAAAGCCTCCATGTGATCCTTTGTGTGATGAGCGAGCGCCTGCATGGAAGCCGACAATTCCATGATGTTATCGAAAGACGTCATCATGCCCTGCCGGAGCAACTGCTTGGTCATGCGCAGCACGTCCGGCGCCTGACCGCAAATCTTGTCGGCGAGCGTCCGGGCGCGATCCATCAGTTCGGCGGCAGGCACGACTTCGGAGACGAGGCCCCATTCCTTCGCCGTCTGCGCATTGATGGTGTCGCCGGTATAGAGAAGCTCGCTGGCGCGCGCCATGCCGATCATGCGCGGCAACAGCCAGGCGCCGCCATCGCCGGGGATGAGGCCGATCTTGAGGAAGGTCGCGCCGAAAATGGCGGTGTCGGCGGCAATGCGCGTGTCGCAGAGGCAGGCGACGTCGTTGCCGAGGCCAATGGCCGGGCCGTTGACGGCGGCAATCACCGGCACCTCGATGCCCCAGACGGAACGCACGATACGGTGGATGCCATTGCGGTAATGCTCGCGGATGTGGACGCTCGCGCCGCCGAAGCCGTCCTTGCCTTCGCGCATGGCCTTGACGTTGCCGCCAGCGGAGAAGGCCTTGCCCGCGCCCGTCAGGATGACGCAACGCACATCGCGATCAGCATTGATGCGGGCCGCGGCGTTGGTGAAGTTTTCCGGATCATCGGCGGCGCCCAGCGGATTGCGGATTTCAGGCCGGTTGATGGTCAGGGTTACCACGGGGCCGTTTTTCTCGAACAGCAATGCATCACTCATTTTCGGACGTTCCTTGTTTTGGCCGGGGTTATGGGCAGGTGCAATTGAGCAACGCCGCAAATTTTCTCACTTTTTTCGGAAATCAGAATTTTATTAACCAAGTGTCTGAAACCGCTGTTAACAATTTTAGACGACCTTGAGCAAAGGCGAAATGAAGGATTCGGCATGCAATTGGGTGCATGTCATCATTTCGCCGGGACAGGGCATCGAAAAATGACATGGGTGGACAAGCCAGGGCTGGCCGGGTTCCTTCGGAGAGTGAAAATCTCCCGAAGCTGCTCCGCACAAAATACGCCCGGCCTCATCGGCGGCATGGTCTCCTCACCCCCGGCTCAACCCAAAAGCACCAACGTCGCCCAGATGAGGCTGCTTGCGGAATCGCTATCGGTTGCGCCCTTCGTCCTCACAGCGCTCATCATCGCCTATTCCATCAGCCTGACGCCCTTCGTTCCCTGGACGTATGTCTCCATCTGGACAATGGCGATGCTGGCGCTCCAGTTCATAAACCTGCGCCTGTCGCGCAGCTTTCTCAGCCTTGATGCGGAAGAAGTGATCGTTGACTACTGGGCGCCGCGCTTCAAAGCCAATGCATTGGCCTTTTCGATCACGCTGACATCGACCCTCTTCGTGTTCTGGTCGCCTGACAATATCCTCCACCAGAATTATCTCATCTCGACCGTCGCCATTTCCTTCGCGCCAATGATGCTGGTGACCGTCTGCTATTTACCGGTGGCGCACCGGACCATCTTTCCGATGCTGGCGGGTCTGATCCTGCGTTTCGTCTCCCTTGGCGACATGCGTCATATCACGATCGCCATCGTGCTCGTCATTTTCGGATTTCTCCTGCACCAGCTTGCGGTCACGATCAACGGCGCCATGTCGCGCTCGATCAATCTGCAATCCGACAAGAACGCGCTCATCGAACAGCTCTTCCGCGCCAAGCGCGAGTCCGATGCCGCGCGCGCTCGCGCGGAAGAAGCCAACCGCGCCAAATCGCACTTTCTGGCCAATATGAGCCATGAATTGCGAACGCCGCTCAATGCGATCATCGGCTTTTCGGAAGTCATGATGCGGGAGATTTTCGGCCAACACTCAAAGCCGATCTACAAGGAATATTCCAACGACATCAACGGGTCCGGCCAACATCTGCTTGGGCTCATCAACGATATTCTGGACCTGTCGCGCATCGAGGCGGGACGGTTCGAAATATCGGAAGAGGAAGTCGATCTGGGAGAGGTTGCGGAAGAAGCCCGCCATCTGCTGGATATTCGCGCCAAGGCGCAAGGCGTCGAAATCATATACGATTTCGAGAAAAATCTGCCACTGCTCTATGCCGACACGCGCGCCATACGCCAGATATGGATCAACCTGCTGACCAATGCGATCAAGTTCTCGCACAAGGGCGGCACCATCACGCTGACGGCGCGGCGCGAGACCAATGGCGATCTGTGTTTCGGCGTCCACGATCAGGGGGCGGGCATATCGGAAACGGAAATCGACCGCGTGACGGAAGTCTTCACGCAAGGAGCGGCTGGCATTGCGCAACCCGGCAAGGGCTCCGGTCTCGGCCTCTCCATCGTCAAGGGACTGCTGCACATCCACAATGGGCGCTTTGAAATTCACAGCAAGCTCGGCGAAGGCACGCAGGCCGAAGCCGTTTTCCCCGCTTCCCGCCTGATCGGCGACCGTCAGACTTCCGCCGTCGGTTAACCCCGGCTTTGAACAGGGTCAAAAAGAAAGGCCGCAACAAGCGTTGCGGCCTTTTTCGGTTTTGGGACGGCTGCCTTTAGGCGGCTGTCGAATAGCGCTTCAGCTGATGGTCGACATTGCCGAACTGGGTGTCGATCATGGTCAGACGCTTGAAGTAGTGGCCAACATTGAGTTCGTCGGTCATGCCCATGCCGCCGTGAAGCTGGACGGACTGCTGACCCACGAAGCGACCGGCCTTGCCGATCTGCACCTTGGCGCCAGCGGCTG
>JBAQNC010000077.1:0-2000 GCA_049303435.1 Parvibaculum sp.
GGTGAGAGTGTCATGAATTATGGTGGCTAAATGGTTAACGCGCGGCATTATCGATCCATTTTCGCGCTGTTTTGCCGTTGCAAAACCTTGAAAGCGCGCCCGTCCAGACTGACCGTCGGGGATTTTCATACGTGATCCGCATACGAACAAACCAGAACCGCATGACAGTCGCGTTTCGGAATCGCAAGGCGTATCGAGATAAAAACTTGTACGCTGAAAGACTTGCGCCGCGCAACGAGAAAGACTTGTTTTTAGCGGCTTTTCAAGGGCTTCAAGGCTAATTCGGTAACCTCGCGC
Source organism: Parvibaculum sp. (assembly GCA_049303435.1). Lineage (GTDB taxonomy): Bacteria > Pseudomonadota > Alphaproteobacteria > Parvibaculales > Parvibaculaceae > Parvibaculum. The sequence goes on from JBAQNC010000077.1 coordinate 298, forward strand.
CCTCGTCCCTCCAGCCGCCCGCGATGCGCTTTCACGGCCTCGACAAGGTACTCCATAACCGCCCGCACATGAGCGACCTGCGCCAGGTCATTACGCGCCATAAGCCAGAGTTCCAGCGCGCCGAGAAGATCCGGCCCAAAAACCCGGACAAGCCCCCCTTCATGATCGCCATAAATGCAGGGAAGCGCCGTCAATCCAAGCCCCTGACGCGCCGCCTCGGCGCGCGCGGTCACGCTGGAGGAGCGAAAGGCGACGCGCGCTGGCTTTTCCGCGCGCGACAGCCACCAGACCGGTCCCAGAGGCATTTCGGCATGCGGAAAGCCGATAATATCGTGATCGGCCAGGCCCGACATCTGCTCGGGCTGGCCCTTTTCGGCCAGATATGCGGGCGAGGCATAGAGCCCATAGGCCATGTCGCCCACCTTGCGCATCAGCATGTCGCCCTGCGTGGGCCGCGCGGCCCGCAATGCCACGTCCACATCCTTCATCGGATTGCCGATGCGGGGCGCCGCCCCCGTCCCGCCGATCCGCGAGTCCGTCACAAGCTCCAGTTCAAGCCCCGGATGCGCGTCGCGAAAGGGCCCAAGCCCCGGCGCAATGATATGGGACGCCAGAATATCGGATGCCGCGAGACAGACCGTGCCGTCATTACCCTCGCCAGTGGCCGCAAAATCGCGCGGCAGTGCCGAAAGCCGCCGGTCCACGGGTTCCAGCGCCTCGACCAGCTTCTCGCCCGCCGCCGTCAGCCGATAGCCCGTACGCTCGCGCTCGAACAGACGCGCCCCGAGGTCTTCCTCCAGCGAGGCCACGCGACGCAGAACCGTCGTCGTATTGACGCCAAGCTGCTGCCCGGCGCCCGAAAGACTGCCAGCCCCCGCCACGGCGAGAAAAAAGCGAAGATCGTCCCAGTTCATCTCCGGTCCCTCATTCAGCGCAAAACACTCTTGCGTTGATTCACGGTACTAGGGTTTGAACATGGAATAAATGCAGGATGAGTAAAAATATCCTGCGGATATGCAAATGAATCAGGTTTTTTTGACCCTGTTAGCCCTCTCCCTCTGGGAGAGGGTTGGGTGAGGATCTTCTACCCTTTTACGGGCTTCACCCGGCTCGCGGCTTCCTTCGCCCGCGTCCGTGCCTCGGCAATATCGCGTCCCCGCGCCACCGCGACGCCCATGCGCCGCCGCTCGAAAGACTCGGGTTTCCCGAACAGCCGCACTTCGCTCTCGGGCACCTGAAGCGCAAGATCGAGCCCTTCAAAGGCGATCCCCGTCTCATCCATGCCGCCATAGATAACGGCGGATGCCCCTGGCGTCGTCAGTTCCGTCGAAACCGGCAGGCCCAGAATGGCGCGCGCATGCAGCGCGAATTCACTCTGGTGCTGGCTCGCCATCGTCACGAGCCCCGTATCGTGAGGCCGCGGGCTCACTTCCGAGAACCAGACCTCGTCGCCCTTCACGAAAAGCTCGACGCCGAAAATCCCGCGTCCGCCGAGCGCACCCGTCACCTTGCCGGCGATATCATGCGCGCGCTCCAGCGCCACCTTGCTCATCGGCTGCGGCTGCCAGCTTTCGACATAATCGCCCTTCACCTGCACATGTCCGACCGGCGCGCAGAACGACGTTTCGACTTGCCCGTCGCGCCCCTTGGCCCGCACGGTCAACAGCGTGATTTCATAATCGAAATTGATGCGCCCCTCGACG
>JBAQNC010000078.1:0-54752 GCA_049303435.1 Parvibaculum sp.
TGTGGTGCGCAATCTCGTGCTGGTGGTTTGCTCGCTGCTGATCTCATGGCCGGTTGCGGTGCGGCCACTGGGATGGCTGGATTATTTCATCGCGGCATTGGCGGCTGCAATGATGCTGGCGCTCTATACGGGTTTCAACACGCTGATGGCGAATCTGGCGGGGACGCAAAGGTTGAAAGATTGAGATAGCCCTCCCCCTTGAGGGGGGAGGGTTGGGAGGGGGTGTGCGGCGGAAGCTGAGTATGAGGCTTCACCCCCACCCTCCGCGCTATAGAAGCGCTCCTCCCTCCCCCCCTCAAAGGGGGAGGGTAAGAGAAGATCAACCAGCACTACATGACGCGCCGCCGAGGATGCAGAACTGGGCGCAGAAGCGGTGGTTGAGGGCGACGGGCCTCATGGCTTCGGCGAGCGTTGCGCCCATCGAGAAATCGGCGTCATAGGGGAGCAACGTGCAGCTGACGACGCGGGGGGCATCCGCGCCCTTGTCCTTCACGACCATACGGGAATTAGCGCACATGACGTCGGCGGGCGACTTGCGAAGGATCGACCAGCATTGCTCCGTGATTTCAGGCGGGTCGCCGCGCGCATCCATCTCGGGGAAGAGAACGAGGCGGGCAGGGTTTTCGACATCGAGCGTGATGCCGAGCCCGAGCAGGAGTTCGCCGAAGCCTGCCCGGGTTTCCTCGTCGTCCTCGCCCCATATGGTGCGACCGGCGAGCGAAATGTCGAAGCCATTGGCATAGAGCCATGAGAGACCGTCGAGCGTCGGCTGCCAACTGTTGGGGCCGCGCAATTCCTCATGCGTGGCTTGCGTATGGCCATCAAGCGAGACGCGGAGCGAAAGCTGGCCGGGGAAGCGCGACTGCAACTCCTCCAGCGCCGGTTTGGCGTGGTGCATGGGCTTCATGGCGTTCGTCAGAATAAGAACACGAAAGCCAGCGGCGAGACTGTCTTCCACCATGCCGGTCATGTCGGGGTTCATGAAGGGCTCGCCGCCGGTGAAACCGATCTCGGTGGGAGGCTGCGCAAGCGCGGCGGCTTCATCGAGGAAGCCACGGACCTCGGCGCGGGTGAGATAGACGAGGCGGTCGTTCTTCGGGCTCGACTCGATGTAACAATTCTCGCAGGCGAGATTGCAGAGCGTGCCTGTGTTGAACCAGAGCGTGTCGAGCTTGAGGAAAGGCACCACGGCGCGGCGCGCGCCATCCGCCGTGATCTGCGGATGGGAAAACTTCCCGTTTACGATTTCGACCTGGTTCATCAATGCACCTCACCCTGCCATTCGCGGCGAACCCACGAAATGTTACAGGTTGAGGGCCAATTCTAGCCTATGAGAGAAAGAATTCAGAGAAATCGAATTCTATCGGCCTCGACCGTGCTCCTCGGCATATTCGTCGTAGGTCAGGTCGCGCAGTTCCATGAGCGAGGCGTCGGTGCCCGGAATTTCGGTGCCGCGCAGCGAATGGCCTGCGGTCTCGACCACAAAGATCAGGGCGAAAGCGCCGATGACGCAGGAGCCCATCATGAGATAGGCCGGGACCATGGCGCTGCCTGTGCTGGCGACCAGCCAGTCGTTGACGGCGGGCGCGGTGCCGCCGAAGAGCGAGGTCGAGATGTTGTAGGCGATGGCGAAACCAGCGAAACGGACCTGCGTCGGGAACATGGCCGGGAAGGTCGCCGAGATGGTGGCGAGCTGCGGCACATAGAGCAGGCCCATGAGGGCAAAGCCGACGATGGCGCCCATGAGGCTCGTCGCCATCAAATGATAGAGCGGGATCGCCATGACGAAGAGGCCGACGAGGGAAAACCACCACATGGGCTTGCGGCCGATCCTGTCGGACAGCGCGCCCGCCAGCGGCACGAAGACCATCATGAAGAGCATGCCGATGATGGGCACGAGCAGGGCCTCGTCGGTGGAGAGGCCAAGCTCGGTCGAAAAATACGTCGGCATGTAGCTCAGCAATGTGTAGTTGACGACATTGAGCGCGATGACGAGACCGCCGAGCGTGAAGACCGGCTTCCAATAGGTAAAAATCAGATCCTTGAATTCGCCACGGACTTCATGCTCCTGCATGTCGCGGCTTTCGATTTCCTGGAAGACCGGTGTTTCTTCCATTTTGGAACGCAGATAGAGGCCGACGAAGCCCAAAGGGGCCGCCACGAGGAAAGGCAGACGCCAGCCCCAATCGTGCATGGCCTGCTCGCCAAGCCCATAGGAAAAGCCGAGCATCAGGAGCGCGCCGAGCGAGAAACCGCCCAGCGTGCCGAACTCGAGGAAGCTGCCGCAGAAACCACGTTTATCATCCGGCGCATATTCGGCCATGAAGGTGGCCGCGCCGCCATATTCGCCGCCGGTGGAAAAGCCCTGAAGGAGGCGCAACATGATGAGCAGCAGCGTCGCCCAGATGCCGATGCTCTCATATGACGGGATGAGACCGATGCAGAAGGTGGAACCCGACATCAGGAGGATGGTGAGGGCCAGCACCGTCTTGCGACCGAGCCTGTCACCCAGCGGCCCCCAGAAGATGCCGCCGAAGGGGCGCACCAGAAAGGAGATGGCGAAAGTCGCCAGCGCGAAAAGCGTCGCCTCCTGCGCGCTGCCGGGAAAGAGCGCGCGCGAGATATAGGCGACGCCATAGGCATAGATGCCATAGTCGAACCATTCGGTGGCATTACCGATGGAGGAAGCGGCGATGGCGCGGGGCAGAACGCCCGGAGCCGTTGCGCCCGCTTCGCCCGGTGCGGCTTGTGGATTTGCTGTCGTGTTTGCCATGTCGTTTGTGCCCCGTTCCCCTCATATCGCGCCCTGTCAGGCAGCGACGCATTCATGTTGTTTTGGTTCTTCCGAGAGGATCAGCGTGTCATGCAAGACGCGCACGCAGGCGTCGAAGTCTTTCGGGTCGATGATGAGCTGCACATCGACATTGCGGATCTGGTATTGCAGCCCCATGACCTCGATACCCGCCTCGTGCAGCGCGCCCAGCGCTTCGGCGACGAGGCCGGGACGCGAGATGTCGCTGCCGATGATCGAGACCATCGCCACTTTCTGACCCGTGACCGAGGCATTGCCGAATTGCTCCTCGAGGTCGGAGATGATCCCGCGCATCTGGACGGGCTTGGCCGCCAGATAATGCGTGATGGTATTGGCGTTGGAGGATTTGGACACGATCCATGCCTTGTGGCGCGCAAGGATTTCGAGAATGGCGGCATCGAAGCCTTTGACACCGACCATGTCCTGCTCGAAGAATTGCAAGGCCGATACGGAGCGCATGCCGGTGATGATCTCGACGCGCGGCTCGTCCGACACATAGTCGCCGCAAATCAGCGTGCCGCCGTCTTCGCGATCGAAAGTGTTGCGGACGCGCAGCGCAATGTCGGCCTGACGCAGGCCCTTGCCGGCGCCCGGATGGATCGCTTCCATGCCGAGATTGGCAAGCTGGTCGGCGACGTCGTAATTGGTGCGACCGATCTTGCGCGCATTCTCCGGGCCGACGAGACGCGGGTCGGCGCTCGAAAGATGGAATTCCTTGTGGATGATCGCTTCGCACGCTTCCGAGAGAACAGCAAGGCGAGAGAAGATGATTTCCGAATAGCCGCGATCATAACGGCGCACGGTGCCTTCCTTCGAGGCGGCATAGCCGGTGATGATGGGCAGCGTGTTCTCGACGTCGATGGTTTTCAGCGCTTCGAGGATACGCTCGTCCAGCGTCGGCTTGTCGCTGTCGCCCCAGCCGGTTAGATCGACAAAGACGGCATTGACGCCGCGATCGCGCAGCAGAAGCGCGGTCGAATGGGCGCTATGGGCCTCGCCCAACCCTGAAAGCATTTCGCGCACGGTCGACAGCGCGTCGGTCAGCAGGAACTGGCCGTGGGCGCGCAGACGGTCAAGGTCTTCAAGGCAGATGCGCATGCCGTCGATGCGTTCATCGACGAAGGCATTGGCTTGGGCAAGACTTTCCGACTTTGTAAACATGTTGGCGTTGCGCGACTGCATGGCGGCGCGCACAGCCTCAAGGGCTTCCGGCCAGGGCGCATCGGCCTCGTCGGAAGTGAAATGAGCAAAGACGCCGGGCTCGCCCGTCTTCTTGTGATCGAGCAGCAGGTCGGTGATGCCCGCATAGGCGGAGACGACGAACATGCGGCGATAAAGATCAGGGCCCTTGTGGCCGGCGATCAAAACATTGTCGAAAACGGTTTTGGTTGCCGCCATCGAGGTGCCGCCGATTTTCTCGACGCTATGTCCGGTGGTCATGAGGTACTCTCTCGTATGCGGGAACAGGATCAGCTGGCGAGTTTGGCTGCTTCGGGGTCTGCCGGATAAGCGCCCGTCTCGTCATGCACTTCATTGCCGATAACGGGCGGATTGAAGACACAGGCCGTGATGATATTCGTCCTTGGCCGGACGATATGCTTGTCATGGGCATTGAGCGCATAGAGCGTGCCGGGCGCCAGCTCGTGCGTTTCGCCGGCGCCAAGGTCTTCGATAGTACCCTCACCCGAAATCACAAAAACCGCCTCAAGGTGGTTCTTGTAATGCATGTGGATTTCCTGCCCCGCATAAAGCGTGGTGATGTGGAAGGAAAAGCCCATCTCATCGCCCTTCAGGAGAACGCGGGCGCTTTCCCACTGGTTGGTGACGATGTTCTTGTCGGAATTGCGGATTTCGTCGAGTTTACGGATAAGCAATGGATATTCCTTTAGTCGGCGGCAACATTGAAAGCGGGGGCGAGCGCGAGGTTCACGCATTCCTCGAGAATATCGAGGCCCCTGGCAAAAACGTCTTCTTCGATGGTGAGAGGGGCAAGCACCTTGACGATCTCATCGTAAGCGCCGCTGGTCTCGATGATGAGGCCGCGATCGAAGGCGGCGCTGGTGACGCGTTTGGCGGCCTCGCCCGTCTTCATGTCGATGCCCCGCATCATGCCGCGACCGCGCGTGGTCAGACCATGTCGCCCGGCCATGCGGCTCAAGCGCATTTCCAGATAGTCGCCGCGACGCTTGACGTCCTTCTGAAAATCGTCGGTGCTCCAGAAATGGCGGAGCGCGGCGGTGGCGGTGACGAAGGCATGGTTGTTACCGCGGAAAGTGCCGTTGTGCTCGCCGGGCTTCCACACGTCGAGCTCGGGACGGAACAATGTCAGCGCGAAAGGCAGGCCCATGCCGGAGAGCGATTTGGCCAGCGTCACGATGTCGGGCTTGATGCCCGCTTCCTCGAAGGAAAAGAAACCGCCGGTGCGACCTAGGCCCGCCTGAATGTCATCGACGATCAGCAGCGCGCCGTGGCGCCTGGCGATATCGGCGATGGCGCGCAGCCATTCGGGCGACACAGTGTTGAGACCGCCTTCGCCCTGCGTCGTCTCCACGATGATGGCGGCGGGCTTGTCCAGACCGCTGGAAGGATCGGTCAGACGCTGGTCGAGCAATTCGGCGGTGTTCACATTATCGCCGAAATAACCGTCATAGGGCTCATGGACGACATGATTGAGTGGCACGCCAGCGCCAGCGCGCTTGCCCTCGTTGCCCGTGCAGGCGAGCGAGCCGAGCGTCATGCCGTGAAAACCGTTGGTGAAGGAGATGATCTGTTCGCGGCCCGTGACCTTGCGGGCGAGCTTCAGCGCCGCTTCGACGGCGTTTGTGCCCGTGGGGCCGGTGAACATGACGCGATAGTCGAGCCCGCGCGGCTTGAAGATGATGCTTTCAAGCGCCTCAAGGAACTCGGCCTTGGCGTCGGTGTGCATGTCGAGGCCATGCGTGATGCCGTCAGCCATGATGTAGTCCACGAGCGCCTGCTTGAGGATCGGGTGGTTGTGGCCGTAGTTCAGCGTCGAACAGCCCGACAGGAAGTCGAGGTAGCGACCGCCATCGTCGTCATAGAGCCAGACGCCTTCGGCGCGATTGAACTGACGCGGCATGGCGCGGCAATAGGAGCGGACTTTCGATTCCATACGCTCGTAAATGTCCATGTCCGGTTCGAGTTTGCTCGGATCAGGATTGGGGCTCGGTTTAGGTTCGATGGTCATACTGCCTCCATTGTGGCCGTAGTGGCCTCGTCTGTTGTGTGTGCGGGCGCTGTATCGAGCGGCTCGATGGTGACGAGAAACTCAGTGTCATGCGCACCGGCGAAATGGGCGTCGCGCTCGAAATGCGGACGCTTGTGAAGAGTAGCGCCCTGATGGCGCGCGAAAGAGCCGAAGAGGCCCCATGAGGCGTCATTCGCCTCGGTGATGGTCGTTGTCAGCCTGGTCACGCCCTGAAAGGCGGGGCGGGCAAGCAATGCCTCAAGCATGCGGCGGGCGAGACTCATGCCCCGGGCGCTCTCATGCACGGCGACCTGCCAGACGAAAAGCTCGTCGGGGGCTGCGGGCGGGCGATAGGCGGAAATCCAACCGGCAAGCTGAAACCCGCCTTCGGTCTCAAGCTCAGCCAATACGCAGGTATCGGCGAAATGGCTGCATTGCAGGAGATTGCAATAGGCCGAGTTGGTATCCAGCGGCGGACAGGCGGCGATGAGCGCGGTCACTGACGGACCGTCCTCAGGTGCGGGCTTTCTGAAGCGGATGTTATTTTCCGAGTTATGACCCGATTTTGCCGCTTTTCCCCTATTTCCCGAACCAGTACCGTCTTGACGGTGAATAGAAATTATTTCGTCCTCCGAAGTAATTTTAGTCGGGCGCAGGTGTGAACTGCCTGAATGCTGGGCAAGATATAAGGGAAATGTGTCCATTTTTCAAGCGAAAGGCAGAAATCCGCCATTTTCGGGGAGAAAATACTTCGGAAATGGAAGTTTTCTCCTTCATTTAATCCGTCTTGGCGGAACCCGCCCAAAAGGCTAGTGATGATCTTATGGACAGGCAGATCACAGACCAGACGTTGCGGGCGCTCAGGCGTATCCTGCGGGCGACCGACCAAGGCGGGCGAAAGCTTGCGGCTGCGACGGGTCTCACCCCCTCGCAGCTCATGGTCCTGCAGCAGATCGAGCGGCATGACGCGCTGACGCCAAGCGCCGTCGCGAGCCAGCTCAAGTTCGGTCAGGCGACTGTCACCAATATCGTCGACCGGCTGGAAAAGGCGGGGATGGCGACGCGCCAACGCGGCGAGCGCGACAAACGGCAGGTGCATCTGCATCTGACGGAAACGGGCAAGGCCGTGCTCGACAGCGCGCCGGATCTCCTGCAGGAACGTTTCCGCGACGGGTTCGAAGGATTGCCGGGTTGGGAACAGGCGATGATCCTCGCCGCGCTGGAACGGCTCGGCCATTTGCTTGATGCCGATAACATAGACGCCGCGCCGCTGATCGATGCCGGCGTCATCGACCGCACCCTAGACTGAATCATTGTTTCGCAGATGAGTGCGTATCCTTCTCCCCTCGCCAATCAAGGTGCGCCATGACGGCACAACAGGCCATCGCCTTCGCCATTCTCGGCCTCACTCTCGGCATGTTCGTCTGGGATCGCTGGCGCTATGACATTGTCGCCATGGGCGCGCTGCTCGCCGTGACGCTGACGGGACTGGCGCCGACAGGCGACGCCTTCAAGGGCTTTGCCCATCCCGCCGTCATCACGGTGGCCGCCGTGCTCGTCATCAGCCGGGGCCTGCAGAATGCGGGACTGGTGGAACTGGTGGTCAAGGCCATCGGGCCGCTGCGGGGCCGGGAAAATCTGCAACTTGCCGCGCAATGTATCGTCATCGCAGTCCTGTCGAGCTTCATGAACAATGTGGGCGCGCTGGCGCTGATGCTGCCGGTGGCCATGCGCAACGCCTATCGCGACGGCTATCCGCCGTCGAAGACGCTGATGCCGCTGGCCTTCGCCTCGCTGCTGGGCGGGCTCACCACGCTGATCGGCACGCCGCCCAATATCATCATTGCGAGCTTCCGCGCCCAACAGACAGGCCATGCCTTCGCCATGTTCGACTTCACGCCCGTCGGTCTGGCCGTGGCGCTGGTCGGCCTTGTGTTTCTGGTTTTCATCGGCTGGCGTTTGCTGCCGAGCGGCGAACGCAAGAGCAGCACGGGCCCCGCTTTCGAAATTGAAGGCTACATCACGGAAGCAGAAATTCCCGAAGGCGCCAAGGCTGTCGGCATGACGGTCTATGAACTGGAAAAACTCGCCGACGACGACGTGATCATCGCAGGCATCATCCATGACGATCAGCGCCGCCTTGTACCTACGGGCTATCAACGCCTGCGCGAGGGCGACATCCTCGTGCTGCGCGGCGACACGGAAGCGCTGAAATCCATGATCGACGGCGGCGGGTTGAAACTTGTCGGCGACCAGAAATTTGGCCGCGATGAGTTGAAGTCGGACGAGATCGATCTGGTGGAAGCGGTGATCAACCCGGATTCGATCCTGATCGGGCGCACGGCAAAGACGTCAAGGCTGCGCACGGTGCATGGCGTCAACCTGCTCGCCGTGGCGCGACAGGGCAAGCGCATCGCCGAGCGCATTGGGGAAGTGACGTTTCACGCGGGCGATGTGGTGCTGCTGCAAGGTCCCGGCAATGCGATGGCCGATATTCTGGCGACGCTGGAATGCCTGCCGCTGGCCGAGCGCTCGATCAGCATCGGGCGACAGCGGCGATTGCTGCTGGCGGGCGTGATATTCGCGATCGCCGTCGCAGCGGTGATCACGGGATTTGTGCCTGTGCAGGTCGCCTTTGTTAGCGCAGCGGCGGGTTTTGTCGTCACCAATATCGTGCGGCCGACGGAGGTCTATCAGACCATCGACTGGCCGGTGATCGTATTGCTGGCGGCCATGTTTCCTGTGGGCGGCGCGCTGGAGGCGACGGGTGCGACGGATCTCATTGCAAGCTGGATCCTCAATTTCACGCAAGGGGTGGGACCGGGCTGGGTGGTGCTCATATTGCTCGTCTCGACCATGTTCATTTCCGACGTGATCAACAATAATGCGACGGCGGTGCTGATGGCGCCCATCGCGATTACGCTGGCTGACCGGCTGCATACAAATTCCGACCCCTTCCTGATGGCGGTGGCGATCGGCGCGTCATGCGCCTTCCTCACACCTATCGGACACCAGTCGAACACGCTGGTGATGGAGCCCGGCGGCTATCGCTTTTCGGACTATTGGCGCGTCGGGTTGCCACTCGAATTCGTCATTGTGGCGGTGGCGATGCCCATGATCCTGTGGGTCTGGCCGCTCTGAGCGAAAGACGCGACATCATTAGCCTCGCCATTCATGGCCCGCTCCGTCCATAATGAGAACGGGGTGATGGAGACGATCATGCAGAATTTTTCCTGGTTGCAAGCCGACAAGCTCAGCCACACTCTCACCAAGGCGATCCATTGGGCGGAGATCAATATCGTCTCGTGGAGTACGCTGGGGCAGGCCGCCTGCATCGTTGTGGCGATTGTCGCGGGCTCATTCCTCTCCACACCTGCCGCCAAGTGGTTTGCCGCTCAAGTGCAGAAACGCAGACCGCTCGGCTTCATCCGCATCCACGCGTCCAACCGCGAAATCTTTTTCCTGATCTTCACGCTGATTCTGCTGTGGCTGTCGACGGTGATTGCGCAGGCGGCGCATCTGCCCTCCACGATCCTGCAGACGGTCGCGACGCTGGCGAGCGTCTGGGCGATCATCCGCTTTACGTCGAGTACAATCGAAAGCGGCTTTCTGGCGCGCCTGGTCGCCGTGTCGCTGTGGCTGCTGGCGGCGTTGAGCATTTTCGGCTTGCTGCAACCGGCGATCGATCTCGCGGATCGCGCGGCGTTCACCGTCGGCTCAATCCGGCTGTCGGTCCTCTTTCTGATCAAGAGCCTTGCCGCCTATGGCATTCTCTTCTGGCTCGTGCGGCTGGGCTCCAGCGTTCTCGACCGCAGCTTCATGCGCGCCACCGGGCTGACGCCTTCGCAGCGCGTGCTCTTCAACAAGCTGACGACGATCACGCTTTATGCGGTCGCCATTGTCATCGGCCTCAATATCGTCGGGCTGGACCTCACGTCGCTTGCGGTCTTCAGCGGCGCGCTGGGTCTCGGTATCGGCTTCGGCCTGCAGAAGGTCGTTTCCAATCTCATCAGCGGCATCATTCTGCTGATGGACAAGTCGATCAAACCGGGCGACGTGATCGCGGTGGGCGATACTTATGGCTGGGTCAACTCGCTCGGCGCGCGCTGCATCTCGGTGCTGACGCGCGACGGCAAGGAACATCTGTTGCCGAATGAAAATCTGATCACCCAGACGGTGGAGAACTGGTCCTATAGCGACCGCAAGGTGCGGCTGCATATTCCCATCGGCGTCGCCTATGGTTCGGATATCAATCTGGTGCGCGATCTGCTGCTGAAAGCGGTGGAAGACCATCCGCGCATTCTGAAGGACCCGACGCCACGCGCTTTGATCATGGGGTTCGGCGACAGTTCCGTCGACTTCGAAATCCGCTGCTGGATCTTCGATCCGCAGGAGGGCGAGGCAAACCTCCGCAGCGACGTCTATTATCGCATCTGGGACCTCTTCAAGGAAAATGGCGTCGAAATCCCCTTCCCCCAGCGCGATGTCCATATCAAATCGGGTGGCGGAAACACGGATGGACCGGCGCTTGCGTCCACCTGAGGGCGAAAGGCCCCGCGACACGCAAAAAGCCCAAATGTGCGCGTGACAGGCGTTGTGTTGCGGTGCAACATGAAGTGGTCAGATGCGCGCCCCGAAACAGGTCGGGGGCCGCCTGCCACCCAAGGAGCTCCGCTCACGCATGGCTATCCAGGTCGCACTCACCCACCGCACCCATTATCGCTATGATCGTCCGGTCAGCCTCGGTCCCCAGATCATCCGCCTGCGCCCGGCACCGCATTGCCGGACGCCGATCCTCAGCTATTCGTTGAAGGTGACGCCGAAGCAACATTTTCTGAACTGGCAGCAGGACCCGCAATCGAACTATCTGGGCCGCTTCGTCTTTCCCGAAAAGACGAGCGAGTTTCTGGTCGAGGTCGATCTCGTCGCGGAAATGGCGATCATCAATCCGTTCGATTTTTTCCTTGAACAAAGTGCGGAGAAATTTCCCTTCCAGTATGACGCCTCGCTGGCGCATGAGCTGAAGCCTTACCTCGAAAAGGAAGAGGCGGGGCCGGCGTTGCAAAAGCTGCTCGACGGCATCGATCTCACGCCGCGGACGACCATCGACTTTCTGACCGACATCAACCGGCAGCTTCAGGAACGCATCGGCTATGTGATCCGGCTGGAGCCGGGCATCCAGACCTGCGAACACACGCTGACGACGGAGCGTGGCTCATGCCGCGACAGCGCCTGGCTGCTGGTGCAAATTCTCAGGCATCTGGGATTAGCGTCGCGGTTTGCTTCCGGTTATCTCATTCAACTGGTGGCGGACGAAAAATCGCTCGACGGTCCGAGCGGGCCGGAGCGCGACTTCACCGATCTTCATGCCTGGACGGAAGTCTATCTTCCGGGTGCAGGCTGGATCGGGCTCGACCCGACGTCCGGGCTGCTTGCGGGCGAGGGACACATCCCGCTTGCCTGTACGCCGGACGCATCAAGCGCGGCGCCGATCAGCGGCGGCGTCGAAGATTGCGAAGTCACCTTCAGCCACGAGATGTTCGTGACGCGGATCGACGAACAGCCGCGCACGACGAAACCCTATACGCCCGCGCAATGGGGCGCCATCGACGCGATGGGCGCGACGGTCGACCGCGAACTTGTCGCCCATGACGTGCGCCTCACGATGGGCGGCGAGCCGACATTCGTTTCCATCGACGATATGGATGGCGACGAATGGAACACGGCGGCGACGGGGCCGACGAAACGCGGTATTGCCGCCGATCTCATCGACCGGTTGATGCGACGTTTCGCGCCCGGCGGGTTGCTGCATTTCGGACAGGGCAAGTGGTATCCCGGCGAAAGCCTGCCGCGCTGGGCGCTGACGGCCTATTGGCGGCGCGACGGACATGCAATCTGGGCCAATGGCGAATTTCTGGCGCGCGAAGATCGCGACTATGGCTATGGGCCGGAGGAAGCCGATCTCTTCATGACAGCGCTGGCGACGAAACTGGGACTGGGCGACGAGACGATCCGTGCGGCCTATGAAGACCCCTGGCATTACATCCGCCGCGAGAGCCTGTTGCCCGCCAATGTCGATCCGCTCAACAGCAAACTCGATGACGAGGAAGAACGCGCGCGGCTGGCGCTCGTGTTCGATCGTGGGCTCAATGTGCCCAAGGGTTTCGTGCTGCCGCTGGGCCGACGCCATGAAGCCTCTGGACCGGTGTGGCAATCGAGCGTCTGGCCGACGCGGCGCGAGCGGCTCTATCTTGCGCCTGGCGACAGCGCCATCGGCTATCGCCTGCCGCTGACGTCGCTGCCCTGGGTGGACAAGGCGAACTATCCTTACTTTTTTGCGCAGGACCCGTTCGACGAACGCGGGCCGCTGCCGCCGCATCGGACACATGATCCGCAACCGGTGACCACGCCATCAACCACACCGACGCCGGAAGGCGCGGCGCAACCTTTTGTCGTGGCCAGCGTCAACGATTCCGGCGAGCGGCAGGTTCAGGTTGGAATGGAACCGCTTTCCAGCGATGCGCCCAAAGGCGAAATCGTCACGGGCGAGATCAAGCCGGGCGAGAGCGCGGCCTGGGTGGTGCGCACCGCCATTGCGGTCGAAGCGCGGCACGGGCGGCTCTATTGCTTCATGCCGCCGATCGAGAAGCTTGAAGACTATCTCGATCTTGTCTCCGCGATCGAGGACGCCGCCGTCGAGACGGGTTTCCCCGTCATCATCGAAGGCTATGCGCCACCGCGCGATCCGCGACTGAACTCCATCGCCGTGACGCCCGACCCCGGCGTGATCGAGGTCAATATCCATCCCTCGTCAAGCTGGGACGAACTCGTGCAGACGATCCAGCAGGTCTATGCCGATGCGCGACTATCGCGTCTGTGTACGGAGAAATTCATGGTCGACGGGCGGCATGTCGGCACGGGCGGCGGCAATCATCTCGTCGTCGGCGCAGCGACGCCTGCCGACAGCCCCTTCCTGCGGCGGCCCGATCTGCTGCAAAGCCTCATCACCTATTGGCAGAACCACCCCGCGCTTTCCTATCTCTTCTCCGGGCTCTTCATCGGCCCGACAAGTCAGGCGCCGCGGATCGACGAAGCGCGCGACGACGCGCTTTACGAACTGGAAATCGCTTTCAAGCAGATCGAGAAGGCGGCGCCGAATTGCCCGCCCTGGACCATCGACCGGACGCTGCGCAATATATTGACCGATGTGACGGGCAATACGCATCGCGCGGAGTTCTGCATCGACAAGCTTTATTCGCCTGACACATCGACCGGGCGATTGGGGCTTGTGGAGTTCCGCGCCTTTGAGATGCCGCCGCATGCGGAAATGAGCCTGGCGCAGCAGGTGTTGCTCCGGGCGCTGATCGCGCGCTTCTGGAAGGAGCCCTATAAAGCCAAGCTCGTGCGCTGGGGGACCAGTCTGCACGACAAATTCATGCTGCCCTATTTCGTCGAGCAGGACATGAACGACGTGCTCGCCGACCTGCGCGAGGCGGGCTATCCGTTCCAGAACGAATGGTTCAAACCGCATATGAATTTCCGCTTTCCGCTGCACGGCAAGGTGGTGGTGAAAGGCGTGGAAATGGAAATCCGTCACGCGCTGGAGCCCTGGCATGTGCTGGGCGAGGAACCGGGCGGCGGCGGCACGGTGCGTTTCGTCGACAGTTCGGTCGAGCGGCTGCAGGTGCGCGTGAAGGGCATGGTGGGCGAGCGCCATTCAGTTTCCTGCAATGGCTGGAAACTGCCGCTTCACCCGACCGGCGTCGAAGGCGAATTCGTCGCCGGACTGCGCTATCGCGCCTGGCAACCCTCGCTGGCGCTGCACCCTACGATCCCGCCGCATGGGCCGCTGGTCTTCGATCTGGTGGACGGGTGGTCGGAACGCTCGATCGGCGGCTGCACCTATCATGTGAGCCATCCGGGGGGGCGCAATTTCGAGACCATGCCGGTCAACGCCCATGAGGCGGAGGGGCGCAGGCTCGCCCGTTTCCACGCCAGCGGCCATACGCCGGGGTCGTTTACCATGAATGACGCAGGCCTTAACCCCGACTTCCCTTTCACGCTAGACTTGCGCCGTGTCTGAGTCGAACGACCCATTTTCGCCCCGTGGCGCGCCTGACGACCAACCTTCGCTTTTCGGCGAGGCGGGAGCGCTGGGCTATGCGCCGACGACAGGTCTGCAAATTGGCGGTTTGCCCGCCTTCGACGAGATCGTCACCGGCAATGGACGGCTCCGGCCTCACTGGCAATCGATCCTTGCGCGGCTGGCGCCCTTGAGCTCGCAGGAGATGAGCGAGCGGGTGGAAGAATCGCGCCGCCTGCTGCGTCAGAACGATGTCACCTATACGATCTATGACGATCCGCAGAGCGGCGAGAGGTTGTGGCCGCTCGACGTGTTGCCGCTGCTGATCCCGGCGGACGAATGGCGCGAGATCGAGGCGGGTGTATTGCAACGCGCACGGCTGCTCGATGCGCTGCTGGCCGACATATACGGGCCGCAGCAGATGGTGGCCGAAGGCATTCTGCCGCCAGCGCTGATTGAGGCCAATCCGGGCTTCCTGCGCCCCTGCCACGGCGTCAACCCGCAAGGCGGACGCTATCTGCATCTGAGCGCGGTCGATCTTGCGCGCGGGGCGGACGGACGCTGGCGGGTGCTGGCCGACCGCACCGAAGCGCCGAGCGGCGCGGGCTATGCGCTGGAAAATCGCAGCGTCATCGGGCGCGTGCTATCGGACTGTATTTCAGACATGCGGGTCGAACCGCTGATGCCCTTCTTTGCCGCCTTGCGCGAGGGGCTCGCCGAGCTTGCGCCGCGCAACAAGATCGATGATGAAAAGCCGCCGCGCATCGTGCTGCTGACGCCGGGGCCCTATAATGAAACCTATTTCGAGCATCTGTTCCTCGCCAATCATCTGGGGCTGACGCTGGTCGAAGGTGCGGACCTGACGGTGCGCAATGCGCGCGTCTATATCAAGACGGTGAGCGCGCTGGAGCCTGTCGACATCATCCTGCGGCGCGTGGACGACATGTTCTGCGATCCGCTGGACCTGAACGCAGACAGCGCACTCGGCGTGCCGGGGCTGATCGAGGCGACGCGGGCAGGTAATGTGACGGTCGCCAACGCGCTTGGCAGCGGTGTGTTGCAGGCAATGGCCTTCAAGCCCTTCCTGCCTGCGCTGTCACGGCGACTGCTTGGCGAGGAACTGGCGCTGCCGGACGTCGCAAGCTGGTGGTGCGGCGGCGATGCGGCGCTCGCCCATGTACTCGCCAATCTCGAAGATCTGGTCATCAAGAGCGCTTTTCCGACGCCCGGCAATCATCCGATTTTTGGCGCGGACCTCTCGCCCGGCGCGCGCAAGGCGCTGGCGGAAGAGATTGCCGCCGAGCCGATGAAATTCGTCGGGCAGGAACGAGCCTCGCTTTCCAATGCGCCTGTGTGGCGCGAGGGAGAAATCGAGCCGCGCCAGATTTCGCTGCGCGTCTATGTGGCCTCGGGACCCGATGGCTTTGTCGTCATGCCGGGGGGACTGACGCGCACGAGCCGCGTCGGCGGCTCGCCCATCGTCTCGATGCAATCGGGCGGCGGCAGCAAGGACACATGGATCCTCGACGACATGAGCCCGCGCGCGGCAAACACCAACAAGCCGCGCAGCAATGTGGTCGAACTGCTCGACCTGACCGTGAAATCAAGCGCTGCCGCCACCAGCGAATTGCCAAGCCGGGCTGCTGACGGGCTGTTCTGGATGGGACGCTATGCGGAACGCACCGATGGCGCGGTGAGACTGCTGCGCACGCTGGTGACGGGGCTGACCGACCCCGCGCGCGGCTGGAGCGTGAGCGACGCGGAACCGCTGCTCAATCTTGCGGCGCGGCTGCAACTGCTGCCCTGGGTGGAGCCTGAGGAAATTCCCACGCCCGGCATCATCGCGCTGATCCGTCAGTCGCTGGTCGACCCGACGCATCCGACCGGCATCGTCCGCCATCTGAGGCAGCTTGCGATTGCGGCGGGCAATGTGCGCGACCGGCTGCCGGTCGATTGCTGGCGGGCGGTCAATGCGCTCGACCATCCGCCAAAAAGCGGGCTGGCGCGGGCAACGCCCGTGCAGATCGTGCTGCGGCTCGACGAGCTTGTGATGCTCAGCACGTCGCTGATCGGCTCGGTCAATGAATCCATGCCGCGCAACGACAGCTGGCGCTTTCTCGAAATCGGACGGCGGCTGGAACGCGCCATTCATCTCGTCACCGTATTGCGCAATCTTTCCGGCGTGCCGACGTATGAGCCCGACGACATCCGCCGCGTCAGCGAGAGACGGCAGTTGCAGGCGATTGTGGCGCTGATCGGCGCGCGCATCCTGCCCGGCATGCAGGACAATGGACGACTGGAGCGGCGGCGCACGCTGGAAGCGGTGCTGACCAATGCCGAAAACCCGCGCAGTCTCGTCTTCCAGCTTTCGCGCCTGATGTGGCTTCTCGACAATCTGCCTGCCCCGAGCGCGGACGGGCGCGCCGCCGAAGCGCTGGTCATTCGGGCGCGCGAAGATGTGGAAGCCGCAAACCGGCTCGTCTACAAGGCGATCGACGCCGCCTGCCCGCCCGGTCGACGGCTGGAACGCCTGGGCGACAGGCCGGACGAGCGCGATATTCTGCGCAATGCCTTCGCCGCCATCGACAACGTCCTGCCGGATGTCTCGAACCGCTTGTCGAGCGCCTATTTCACCCACGCCTTCGCGCGGCGCGCCTGATGCGTTACCGAATTCGCCATACCACCACCTGCGACTATACGGCAGATATTCAGCATGCGCAGCATGTGCTGCACCTGAACCCTCGCCCGCTGCCGTGGCAGACGATGCATCTGAACCAGATCAAGATCGAGCCGCAGCCCGAAACGCTGGTCGAGCATGTCGATTACTACGGCAATCCGGTGACCTATATCGCGCTGGAAACGCCGCACCGCAAGCTGGTGGTGCAGGTGGATTTTGAAGTCGATGTCGCGCCGATCGCAGCCTTCGACCTTTCGGCAAGCGCCCCCTGGGAGGCGGTTCGCGACGAGGTGAAGGCAGGCACGACACCGGGCGCGCAGCAGGCAAACCTCTTCGTCTTTGCCTCCGTCATGGTGCCGCCGCTGCCTGCACTGGCCGACTATGCGGCGCCCTCCTTCACCCCCGGTCGGCCCATCGGCGAAGCGGCCTTCGATCTCATCTGCCGCATTCACCGCGAGTTCGTATTCGATCCGGTCGCAACCAATATCGCGACGCCGCTCGGCGAGGTGCTGGCGAACAGGCGCGGCGTCTGTCAGGACTTTGCGCATCTCACCATCGGATGCCTGCGCGCCATGCATTTATCCGGGCGCTATGTCAGCGGATATCTGCGGACCGTGCCGCCCGAAGGCCAACCCCGGCTGGTGGGCGCGGACGCGACACATGCCTGGATTTCGGTCTGGTGCGGTGACGATTTCTGGCTCGATCTCGATCCGACCAACGGTATGCGCGGCTCGACCGACATGATCACGCTGGGCTGGGGCCGCGACTATGACGATGTGAGCCCGATGCGCGGCGTGCTGATCGGCGGGGGCTCGCAGGAGCTAAAAGTCGAGGTGGATGTGGAGCCGCTCGACGAGGCGAGCGCGTAACCCGCTTCAAATCCCGATGAAGGGCTGCACGAGACGCGCAGCAAGGCTCTTGAAGCGCAGCGGCGCATCGGTGACGGCAAGGCAGATGCAATCCTCGCCCGGCGCGGCAATCGGCATATGTTCGACCGTATCGTCCGCACCCTCGATATCGCCGCGCGCGAATGTGCCCTGATAGGTCTGGAAGGCCCCGACAAGCACAAGGGTCAGTTCCTGCCCATTATGGCCATGCATGGGTACGGGCTGACCGGCGGGCACCTTGAGGAGCCGCGCTCTGGCCTGACCATCGCGCGTCTTGATGGGAATATGAAACGCGCCCTTGCCGAGGCGTCGCCATTTCAACGCATGAAGATCGCCGCCGAGATAGGACTTCAAGGGTTCGGGCAAAAGCGAGGGCACGGCACGCGCCGGACGAACGGGCGCAGGTTCGGATTCGGCGACGGTGTCGTCAATCGTCTGCATCAGATGGGCAAAGGCGTCATCGCCGACATCGACGGGCGGCAGTTCTTCGAGCAACGCGCCGCCGATGCTTTCGATGCGTTCGGCTTCGGCGCGGCAAGCCGGGCACAGCGCGAGATGGGTGGCGACCAGAAGCGACCAGGCTTCCGACAGCGTGCCTGCGCCATAGGCGACCAAGGTTTCTTCGGGGAGGTGATGGGAAATTTTCATTTGTTCGGCTCCTCAGCCAAGGAGATATTATCGTCATCCAGTCGGGCGCGCAGTTTCCCCATAGCGAGCCTCAGTCTGGATTTGACGGTACCGAGCGGCAGGTTCAGTTTTTCGGCGATGACCCCATGCGACATGTCCTGAAAGAAGGACATATGCAGCAGGAGTTTTTGTTCTTCGGGCAAGGTTTCGAGCGAGGCGCGCAAGAGCGCCGCCGACTGTTTCTGTTCGATCGCGGCATCCGCGCGCTGTTCCTCTTCAGGCACGAGGCAGGGATCGTCGGGATCGAACTCGGGATGACTTTCGCGGCGGAAGGCGTCGATGCGCTGGTTACGCGCGATACGGAAAATCCAGGTCGAAGGCGCGGCCTTGGCCGGATCGAAGAGACCCGCCTTGCGCCAGACCTTGACCATCGTTTCCTGCACAAGCTCCTCGGCCTGTTGCGGCGTACAGCCCAGACGCGCGCCATAGGCCTTGATCCGTGGCGCGAAGTGATCGAACAGCACGCGGAAGGCGGCGCGATCCTGCCTAGCGGCCACGGCGCAGAGGCAGGCCGCCAGATCGTCGGCGCTGAAGTCCTTTGTCGGCGCATCATCCATCGAAGTTGCAGGCCCTCCATGCGGATGCCGGGGGGGCGGGTTCACCACGGCAAGATGTAAATATGAACGACGCGCAGTCATAAGGACAGGGCTCCGGGAGAGGGTTCTGTGTGAGTTACGCTCAAAACGAGACCGTGGATCAGTTTCGGTTCAAATAAGGCGGCGGCTCGAATTCTCTATTTCCCCATGATCCAGCCTTCGGGCGGGTCCGTATGGAGTGGGAAGCAAAAAACGAGAGGTCCACAAGCCCCATGCCCTATGACGCCAATCAGCCGACGCCGCGCAGAAAGATCGCCATTATCGGCTCGGGCATTGCGGGCATGTCCGCCGCCTGGATGCTGAACCAGTCCCATGACATCACCCTGTTCGAGACCGGCGACCATATCGGCGGGCACTCCAATACGGTGAACACGGGGCCTCGCCACGGCAACATCGATGTCGATACGGGGTTCATCGTCTATAATGAACTGAACTATCCCAATCTGGTGGCGCTGTTCGACTTTCTCGACGTGCCGACCAAACCATCCAGCATGACATTCGCGGCTTCGGTCGACGGCGGCGCATTCGAATATTCCGGCACGGGGCTCAACGGGCTGCTGGGGCAGCGCAGCAATCTGGTCAGCCGCCGTTTCTGGGCGATGCTGTCGGATGTCGCTCGCTTCTATCGCTCCGCGCCGAAGATGGTCGATGAGGCGCAAGAGCTTGAGCTGACGCTCGGGGCGTTTCTCGCCGCCAATAATTATTCCGACGCCTTTGTGCGCGATCACATATTGCCGATGGGCGCGGCGATCTGGTCCACCACCGCGCAGGACATGCTCGACTATCCGCTGGCGGCCTTCGTGCGTTTTTTCGACAGCCACGGGCTTTTGAAATTCGCAGACCGTCCGCAATGGCGCACCGTCGATGGCGGCAGCATCGAATATGTAAAGCGCCTGACCGCGCCCTATGCCGACAGGATCCGGCATGAAGGGGTCAAGCGCGTGCATCGTTTTGCGAAGGGTGTGGAACTGGAATTGACATCGGGCGAGCGCGCGTCCTTCGATGAGGTGGTGATCGCTACCCATGCCGACGAGGCACTGGCGCTGCTCGCCGAACCGAACGAAATGGAAAGCCATCTGCTGGGCGCCTTTCGCTATACGCTCAACGAGACCTATCTGCATAGCGACGAAAGCCTGATGCCGAAGCGCAAGCGGGTCTGGTCGAGCTGGAACTATATCGACGATGGCGCGGCGACAGCGGGCAAGAACCTCACCGTCACCTACTGGATGAACGAATTGCAGGGGATCGACACAGCTCACCCGCTGTTCGTGACGCTCAACCCGCATGTGATGCCGGAAGCCTCGTCCATCATCCGCCACTTCTCCTATCAGCATCCGCTTTTCGACCGCAACGCCATTGCCGCGCAGCGGGCGCTCTGGCAGATGCAGGGGCAGAACAGGACATGGTTCTGCGGCAGCTATTTCGGCTATGGTTTTCATGAAGACGCCTTGCAGGCCGGATTGGCCGTGGGCGAGGAACTTTCGGGCAAGTTGCGGCCTTGGGATACGCGCAGCCATGTCAGCCGCATCCATCGCGATATGGCGCCCGCGCTGGCGGCGGACTGATGATGAGATCGAGCCTTTACAGAGGTTACGTCACGCATGCGCGCAGCTGGCCCAAGCGCCACGCCTTTCGCTATCGCGTGTTTTCGCTGCTGCTCGATCTTGATGAATTGAATGAGATTGATGCGCAGTCCCGCCTGCTGGGCGTCAACAGGTCAGCGCCGCTGTCGTTCCATGAGAAGGATCATGGCGCGGGCGCGCCCACCGGCCTCAAGGACTGGGCGCTAGGGCATCTCGCCGTTGCGGGATATGACAGCGAAGGCGCGCGAATCGAGGTGCTTTGTTATCCACGCATTTTCGGCTACGCTTTCAATCCGTTGACTGTTTATTATTGCTACGACAACGGAGGGAGCCTGATGGCGACACTCCATGAAGTGCACAATACGTTCGGCGAAAAGCACACCTATGTCTTGCCCGCACGCGAAGGCGGCGACGGCAAGGCGCGGCAGGTCTGTGACAAGGCGATGTATGTCTCGCCCTTCACCGAGATGGAGGGGCGCTATGACTTCAAGCTCAATTCGCCGGGCGAGCACCTTTCACTGACGATCAACCTGAGCAAGGGCGATCAACACGTTCTCTCCGCCGGATTTCAGGGCGAACGCCGGGCGCTCAGCGACAAGGCGCTCGTCGCTACCTTCTTTCAATATCCGCTGATGACGCTGAAGGTCATCGCAGGCATTCACATGGAAGCCCTGCGGCTCTGGGTCAAAGGCGTGAAGCTTGTGCCGCGCGCACCTGCGCCCGTGAAAATCGCCGCCTCCCACCAGACCATTCGACCGCTGCAACCGCGCAAGGGAGATTTCCGATGATCGCCATGACAGCCATGAAACGCCTGATGGCCCGGATCAAGGTCGGATCGCTCAACGTCACATTCCCCGATGGCAGCCACTATAGCGTCCAGGGCGCACCGGGGCCTTCGGCGACACTCGAAATTCACAACTGGCGGTTTGTCTGGAAGCTCTTGCTGAAAGGCGATCTGGCGGTGGCGGAAGCCTATATGGACGGCGACTGGTCGACCGAGGCGCTGTCCGACCTTGTCGATCTCGGCGTCGCCAATCTGGAAAGCCTGAAGACGAACAAGTTGCTCGCCGCGCTGTTTGGTTTTTTCGGATGGATCGCACATCGGCGCAATGCCAATACGCTCAAAGGCTCGCGACGCAACATCGCCTTCCACTACGATCTCGGCAATGAATTCTATGGCGCCTGGCTCGACCCGACGATGACCTATTCCTCGGCGCTGTTTGAAGAGAATGACAGCGACATGAGTGCGGCGCAGCTTCGCAAATATCATGCGCTGGCCGACCGCCTCCAGATCAGGCCGGGGGACCGCGTGCTGGAAATCGGTTGCGGCTGGGGCGGCTTTGCCGAAGTCGCCGCGCGCGACTATGGCGCGACGATCGTCGGGCTGACGCTGTCGAAGGAACAGAAGGCCTATGCCGATGCGCGCATGGCGCGGGCGGGCCTGTCGGACAAGGTGGAAATCCGGCTGGAGGATTACCGGCTTGTGCAGGGCGAATTCGACAAGATCGTTTCCATCGAAATGTTCGAAGCGGTCGGCGAGGAAAACTGGCCGATCTATTTCAACATCGTGAATAAACGGCTTGCGCCCGGCGGCAGCGCGGCGTTGCAGATCATCACCATCGACGAGAGCCTGTTCGACGCCTATCGCCGCCGCATGGATTTCATTCAGGCCTATATTTTTCCCGGCGGCATGCTGCCCTCCATCGAGAGGCTGGCCAGCGAGATCAAGCGGCAGGGATTGACGCTGACGGAGCGGCATCTCTTCGGCATTTCCTACGCCAAGACCTTGCAGCAATGGCGCGACCGCTTTACCACCGCCTGGCCGCAGATCGCCAAGCTCGGCTTCGACCAGCGCTTCAGGCGGATGTGGCTGTTCTATCTTTGCTATTGCGAAGGCGGCTTTCGCTCGGGGCGCATCAATGTCGGTCACTTCATGCTGAAGAAGGATGCCTCACCTGCGGGTTGAGCCTCAGGAGGCCGAAGCACTCTTGACCGGGAAGCATTTGCGGCAGCGGAATTCGATGGTCGAGCCGTCGCCACCCTTGAACTGCATCTGCACCCAACGGCCTTCCGCGTCGTACCAGACATCGTTCTGGATTTCGCCGGTATATTTGTAATGCGTCGCCTCAACGGGGCCGCGTTCGGTCGGCACCTTGTCTTCGCCCATGCGCACGAGGCGCACATCATTGATGTGACCGTTGATCGTGTTGACGAGCTTGGTGGCGTCGATGACGCCGGCGTTCCAGTGATCCGTCGGGTAGATGCCGAGCGGAGCTGACGCCTTGCCGTTCGGGCCATCGACTTCCAGCTTGCCATTGTCGGCTCTCGCCTCGACCGTCGTCACCTTGCCGTTCTGGTCGGTGCGGGACTTGAGCGAGACCAGCTCGTCATTCTTCCACAATGAATCCGATGTGTAGGTCATCTCGTAGAAGGTGATGTAGAGCGCCTCGATGGTCAGCCTGAAATCGATATCGACAGCCAGCGCATCGTCCTTTTGCGAGAAGGTGACGTTCTGATAGCCGACAAGATCGCCGTTGCGATAGACGTCGAAGGAAAGCGTGCTGCCGTAAAGCGCCGCGACGGATTTCAGATTGCCGACGTTGCTGTCCTGACTGGCGAGAGTGGGAGCCACGCCAGAAAACAGGATGCCCAAGGCGAGCAGGAGTTTACGGGACGGGAATATGCGCATGGCGACCACCTCAATTCTGTGCCCTCTCTATTACGGGCACGAAACAAGGTTGGATCAGCGTCCGTAAGTTTCGCGAAGCAGACGCTTGTTGAACTTGCCGGTCGCAGTCTTGGGGATTTCGTCGATGACGATATAATTGTCGGGCACCATCCAGCGCGGGTATCGCGAGGCGAGGAAGCTCTTGATCGCCTCGATCTGGCATTTGCGACCCTGCTTGAAAACGACGATGGCGAGCGGGCGCTCGGACCATTTGGGGTCCGGCACGCCGATGACGGCGGCTTCGATGATGTCGGGATGGGACATCAGCGCGCCTTCCATGTCGATGGAACTGATCCATTCGCCGCCGGATTTCACGAGGTCCTTCAGACGGTCGACGATCTTGATATAGCCAGCCTCATCGATGGTCGCGACATCGCCTGTCTTGAGCCAGCCGTCTTCGGTGCAGGCGGGAATGGGTTCGGGCACGCCGATATAATTGTCGGTGATGTAAGGCCCGCGCACCTGCAACTCGCCGCGGGCGACGCCATCCCAGGGGAGCGGCTTGCCTTCATCATCGACGATACGCGCATCGACAAGAGGCTGGGCGACGCCGTTGGAGGCGCGCAAGGCGAGGCGTTCGTCGTCGGAGGCCGTGTCGTAGCGGGGAGACAGAGGCACCTGCGCGCCGATGGGCGAACATTCCGTCATGCCCCAGCCATGCTTGAGCGCGATGCCGAGACGGTCGCAACGGCGGAACATATCGGCGGGCGCGGCGGAACCGCCGACTTCAAAGCGGATGCCGGGCCTGAGCGTCCAGCGTCCGGGATGTCGCTCCATCATGTCGAGGACGCCTGCCCAGATGGTCGGCACGCCGAGCGCATGGGTGACACCTTCGCGCTCCATGAGGTCGAGAATTTCCTCCGGCGTGATATGCGCGCCGGCCAGCACCATCTTGGCGCCGACCATAGCGGCGATATAGGGCGTGCCCCAGGCATTGACGTGGAACATGGGCGCGAGCGGCAGGATGCAATCGCGACAGGAGAGAGCCAGCGCATCCGGCTGGTTGACAGCGAGCGTGTGGATGACTGTCGAGCGATGCGAATAGACGACACCCTTGGGGCGGCCCGTGGTGCCCGAGGTATAGCAGATGGAAAGCGGGTCGTTCTCATCGCCATTGCCAGGCAGCACGGCCAGAGGCTCGTGGCGCATGAGGGCGCCAAGGGCATGACGCTTGCCTGAAGTCTTGCCGTTGACGATGACGAGCGAGAGATCGAGACGGGTTTCGATCCCATCCCAGAGCGACGCCAGTTCCTCATCCAGAATGATGGCGCTGTCGCCCGCGTCCGACATGATATAGGCAAGCTCGTCGGCGGAGAGGCGCGGGTTCAGCGTATGCAGCACCGCACCGATAGCGGGGACGGCATAGAAGAGAGCGAGGTGCTGCTCGTTGTTCCACATGAGGCTTGCGACCCGGTCGCCCGGCTTGACGCCGAGATCGACAAGAGCGGCGGCAAGGGAGCGCACGTCGCGCGCCACCCTGCCCCAGTTGGTCCGACGAACCGCGCCGCGCGAATGACGGGCGACGATTTCATGGTCGGGGAAATAGGTTTCCGCCCGACGGATGAAATCCATCACGCTCAGAGGCATATCCATCATGGTGGTGGAAAGCTTCTGCGCTGCGCGCTTCGCCCTGACCGTCTCGTAAGACGGCTCGCTCTTCACATCCGCCTTCATCGCAACGCCTCCCCTGCGCTTGCGCTCGATGTCTATTGTGCCGCTTTCGGGCCGAACTGGCCGAGCGCAACGCGGCGCACAGCTTCACTATCAGTCGGTTCATGGCCGACCTTATGCGCGGGTGCGGGAATTTCCTGCACGGTATTGGTGAGACGTCCGACATTCGTCACTTCGACCTCGACCACGTCGCCGATGTTCATGGGACGTGAATTGGCAGGCGTGCCGGTCAGCACAACGTCGCCCGGCAGGAAGGTGATGTGACGAGACAGATCGGCGAAGATGTAGTCGATCGGGAAAGTCATGTCGGAGACCGGACCGTCCTGCACGACCTTGCCGTTGATGTAGGTGCGCACCGTCTGTTCGCGAATATCGACGCCGCGCACGATGCCCGGGCCGATGGGGCAGAAGCCGTCCTGGCCCTTGACGCGGAGCATGGAGCCCGCGTCCGTGTCGCGGAAATCCTGCGCGCCGACGTCGTTGGCCGGGGCGAAGCCCGCCAGATGGTCCCAGACATCCTCACGCGCGACATTGCGCATGGGCTTGCCGACAATGGCGGCAATCTCGCCTTCATAGTTGAGATATTGGCAATCGGCGGGACGGCTGACAAAGCCGCGATGAGCATTGAGCGTCGTCAGCGGCTTCTGGAAGTAGGTCGGCGTGACAAGTGCGGGCGCGTGGAATTCGACGCGGCGCGAATCATAATTCAAGTGGATGCAGATGATCTTGGTGGGTTCGCAAGGCGCCATATAAGTCGCTTGGCTTTCGGCCAGACGACGGCCATCGGGTAGACGCAACTCGTCGCCTTCCACCTGCACCCATTGGGGCGTGCCCTGATAGAAAATCCGTCGCCACTCCTCGCGCGGTCCGGTCAATACAGACATGTCTCTCTCCCTGATGTTTTCTTAAAGGTGATGTAAAGGCTCGCTGGGATCCGGTCAGACCTCCATCAAGCCACCCTTCATCACTTCCTGATTTTGCTCATGGCCGTATGTATCGCGCTGGTAATATTCCGACTGATGCGTCGCCTCGCGCGCACCCCAGCCGATCTCGCACATCCAACCTGATGGATTCATGAAATAGAACGAATACATATGATCATTGGCGTGCCGACCCGGCATCATGGTGATGGGGATGCCCGCCTGCCTGACGATCTCGTAGGTGAGGCCGACATCGTCGAAACTTTCGACCTCGAGCATCAGGTGATTGATGCGCTTTTCGCCGGGCGGACCGAAGGCGACGGTGTGATCACGCGTGTTGCAATGCATGAACATGAGATCGAACGGCTTTGGCGCGCCGGGGAAGGGAATACGGTATTCGATGCCGCCGCGCATGCCGAGAAGGCTGTAAAACTCATGGGTCTTGTCGAAGCCCACGGTTTCCTTCTGGATCAGATGGCCGAGGCCACCATCACCTGTCTTGAATTTTCCGTGCATCCGACGACCGGGATAGAAGGGCTTGTCGGCCTGCACCTGAGGCCCGTGAAAGACCTCGATCGGAAAACCGCTCGCATCTTTCAGCTTCATGACTTCAAGCACGCGACGCTCTGCGGCTTCCTCATCGGAGCCAATACGCACCTGAACACCCGCATCGGTGAGCTTCTTGTGCATTTCGCGAAACTCCACGACGCCCGCGACGCGGAAGCCCAGATAGTTCAGGTCGTCCGTGCCATCTTCATCAAGAATGATGCGGTGGTGCCAATTGTCCATCCTGAGATAACAGCGGCGAGATTCGCCCTCGTCGGCCACTTCGAGGCCCAGGATATTGGCGGCGTAATCCTTCCAGGCATCGAGACTCTTGACGCCGAGCCCCATGTAGCCAAGTTCCGTCACTTGAACCATTTTCATTCCTCCCCTGTTTCGCCTGCCGCAAGTGCAATTCAAGCGAACGATCCCTTGCGGACCGAGATGTTTTTTATGTCGCTATAGAAATCAAAACTCCATGAACCGCCTTCGCGTCCGATACCGCTGTCGCGCGCACCGCCAAAGGGTGCTGCCAGATCGCGGACGAAGAAGCAATTGACCCAGAGCGTGCCCGCCGTCACCTGTTCGGCAATGTTCATGGCGCGCTTTTCGTTACGGCTGAACAATGTGCCTGCGAGGCCGTAGCGCGTGTTGTTGGCAAGCGTGACAACTTCATCGTCACTGCCGAAGCTCTGCCATGTGAGAACGGGGCCGAAGACTTCGCGTTGCGAAATTTCAAGCTCCGGGCTCACATCGGCAAAAAGGGTGGGCTCGAAATAAAGCTCACCGAAATTCGAACGTCCACCGCCCCAGAGCGGCACGGCGCCATCGGCCTTGGCGCGCTCCACAAATCCGGCGACGCGCTCGAAATGCTCCTTGTGGATCAGCGGGCCGACACGGGTATCCTTGTCGCGCGGATCGCCAACGACCATGTGAGCGGCAGCGCCGCGCACTTTCTCAAGGAATTGCTCCTCGATCTTTTTCTCCACCATGATGCGGGTGCCTGCGAGGCAGACCTGCCCGGCATTCATATATTGAGCGGCGACTGTCTGGGCCGCAGCATCGAGATCGGCGTCTGCGCAAATGATGAAGGGCGACTTGCCGCCCAGCTCGGAACTCATCGGCGTGATGGAACGGGCCGCCGCCTGACCGATGATCTTTGCCGTATCGGTCGAGCCGGTGAAGCTGATGCGATCGACGTCGGGGTGATTGACGAGCGCGTCGCCCGCTTCCTCGCCGATACCCTGCACGACGTTGAGAACGCCATCGGGCACGCCCGCGGCCTTGGCGATATCGGCCATCAGCGAGCAGGTGAGTGGCGCCCATTCCGGTGGTTTGATGACGACGGTGTTGCCGGCGGCGAGCGCAGGGCCCACCTTCCATGTCGTCAACATGAAGGGCGCGTTCCACGGCGTGATGAGAACGGCGACGCCCGAGGGATCATATTTGATGTGATTGACGACTTCGGGCGAGTCGATCATGTGACCGTCCAACGTCAGCGCCCATTCGGCAAAAAAGTCGATATTATGCGCGGCGCGCGGGATGACGCGATGGACATTGCCCATGAGGAGCGAGCCGTTGTCCATCGTCTCGACGGCGGCAAGTTCATTGGCGCGGGCCAATATGCCTTCGGCGAATTTTTTCAGGATCGGCAGACGACCCTTGGGGCCGAGCGCCGCCCAGGCGGGAAAGGCCTTGCGCGCGGCGGCAACAGCGGCATCGGCTTCCGCCTTGCCGCCTGCCGCCATGTCAGCGAGATGCGAGCCATCGACGGGCGAGGTGTTGGCAAAACGATTGGCCGAGGACACCCGCTTGCCACCGATGAAATGGTCGGTCGAGATTTCGACGCCTGCGACCGTAACTTTATTGGCGCTCATGCTGCGGCTCCCACTTTTTTTGATTTTTTCGCAGCGCCGTCGGATGTATCGGCTTCGCTATAAGGCTCCGTCATGAAGCGATCGACGAGACGGTTCGCCCGCGTGCGGTCGCCAAGCAAATGGGCAAGCTGCTGATTGCGGGCACCCGACGCCAGATAGAAGCGCTCATATTGTTCGTTACGGCTGGCGAGCGCGCTGCCGGAGAAGTCCCAGGCAAGGCGAAAAATGCGGGCGCGCGTTTCGGCGCTGACATCGCCCGCGCCATGCATGAATTCATCGATCAGCGGACGCAACTTCGGATCGGCAAACTCGGCGGCGGTGGGCGCCGCCAGCAGATTATGCGAACCGACGAGCCGGACAATTTCGTTCACACGCGGGAACCAATAAGGCAACGAAGCGCGCAGCGCGACGAGCGGTGCGCCCTGCGGGAACCAGACGCCATTGCCATGCTCGTGGGCGTTGTCTTCCGCGGTCTGGATGGCGGAGCGTGCGAGCTCGCTGAAGGTCCAGATTTCTCCGAGCATCTGGGCGTTGACGGGCTGGACGGCGTTAATCGTTTCGGCCATGCGCGCGGCCATGCCCCAGGCGAACTCCATCTTGGTCTGTGCCCGAATCATCGTCTGCTGCATGATGTTCGGGTACCAGCCGGTCGACATGACCTGATTGTAGACGCCCATATTGCAGTTGATATGCAGGCGATCCCACGGCACTTCGACGTCATCGAAGATCACAAAGGCGTCCTGCTCGTCAAAGCGCGAAGAGAGCGGATGATCGAAGACATTGCGCGATCCGGCACAGCTGTCGCGGCAGATGAACTTGAGACCAGGCGTGTTCATCGGGATGCAGAAAGCGAGCGCATAGTCGTCGGTGCCGGGAAGCAGGGGCGCGCCGGGATAGACGGCCAGTTCGTCAGCAAAGGGTGCAAGCGTCGCGAGGATACGCGCGCCGCGCACGATGATGCCATGTTCGGTCTCGCCGACCTTGCGCAGCGACACCGTGTTGCCTGGCTTCGGGGCATCACCTTGCGCCTTGTCCGTAGTCGGCTGGATAATGGTATGGGTCAGCGAAATATCGTTGCGGCGCAGAAACTTTTGATAATTGACGAGGTTTTCGCCGCCCTCTTCATTGCCATTGGCGCCCCACTCGTCGGAACGTCCGGCAAAGCCCGCATAGGTCACATTCATGTAGTCGGGCGTGCGGCCCATGACGCCGACCGTGTATTCGGCATAGCGTTGCAGACCCTTGTGACGCTTCATGAGGTCTTCTTTGGAGCGCGGGATCATGTGGCTGACGTTGATCTGCTCGCCGGTTTCGGGGTCGGGCATCAGGCAATCATCAGAATGCTCGTATTGCAGGTCGAATGTGGCTGCGAGGCCGCGCGCCGCGCCCGCAAAGGCGGGATGGTCGGTGACGTCGGAAACCTTTTCGTTGCCGACCCAGACTTCGCGGCCATCGGCCAGACCTTTAAGAAACTGCTCCCCTGTGCGTGCAGGCATGTCGTCTATCCTCCCCTTTGTGTCGGCCCTTATCCGGCGCGAGATTTCAGCGCTGCGGCGGGCCTTTAAGATTGTTTATTATGATTCATCTCAATTATGACTACGCTCATTTTATTTAGAAAGCGGGACCTGTCAAGCTGCGACTGCAACGACGATGGACTTGTGGCGGGAGGCGAATGACAATAGGACGTTAACTGCCTAGATTTGTTGGCATTTATGATTTTCGGGAAAGAGGTGATTGGTGGCGGAGAAAGTGGCGAAACGAGCATTAAGGGATCAGACGAGGGGTGCGCGTGCGCAAAGCCCTGTCGAGCCCGGACGCCGCGAGCGCAACAAGCAGGAAAAGCGCGCCCGAATCATCGCCGCCGCCAAGGAACTCTTCGGCAGCAAGGGCTTTGCCGATACGACGACCCAGGAAATTGCCGAAAGGGCGGACATCGGCACCGGCACGCTGTTCCTCTACGCCAAGTCGAAGGAAGAGCTGCTGGTCATGGTATTCAGCGGTGACATGCTGAAAGAAGTGCAAACCGCCTTTTCTCATTTGCCCGCCTCCGGCTCGCTGGTGGACAAGCTAATGCATGCCTTCGGCTCCATGATCGAACATCACGATCAGGACAGAGATCTGGCCAAAGCACTGCTGAAGGAAGTCTCCGTTCTTAGCATCCCAGGCCCGAGCAAGGACCTCGCGCTGCTAATGCGCAGTATCTTTGCTGGCATTGGCGATATCCTTCTTTCCGGTGAAGGAGGCGAAAAGCTCCGCGAGGGCGTGGACCCTCTGCTCGCGGCGGAAAATCTTTTCGGTATCTATTACCTGAGCCTGCTGAACTGGATCAGCGGCAATCTGTCCAAACCGAGATTCCTGAAAAGGCTTCGCGCCAAGCTCACCCTCGGCGTCGAAGGGCTGATCGATCCGGCGAGAGCAGCCGAGCCAACGCCTGCGAGAAAGCCCGCGCGCAAGAGCTGAAAGAGCAAGCCCTCCCCGCCTCAATGCAATTTATTGACTTTCATCAATTCTGATGACAGTCATTTATTTAAGAAGCCCCCGCGAGCAAGCGACGGGCGGCGGCAGAGGAGACGGCATGTCGAACACATTGAAGGCCCGTTGGGGCAAGGGCGAGGTGACATTGGGCGCCTGGGCGATGATGCCCGGCGCGCTCGGTGCGGAAGCGCTGGCGCGCGGCGGATTCGATTGGGTGCTTGTCGATATGCAGCATGGCTGCATGGATTACGAGACCGCCCTTTCCATGATCCGCGCCATCGACCTTACGTCCGCCGTTCCAATCGTGCGCGTGCCCTGGAACGAACCAGGGATCATCGGACGGGTGCTGGACGCAGGCGCGATGGGCGTCGTCATTCCGATGATCCAGACGGCGGAAGATGCAAAACGCGCGGTTGACGCTTGTCTCTATCCACCGGCCGGACGCCGCAGTTTCGGCCCGGTGCGCGTCGGCATGCGCGACGGACAGGGCTATTTCATGGAAGCCAATGCACGCGTCGCCGTCATTCCCATGATCGAAACGCCCGAGGCGCTGGCTTGCGTCGAAGAAATCGCGGCGGTGCCGGGCGTCGATGCGCTTTTCGTCGGCCCGTTCGATCTCTCGATCGCGCTCGGTCTGCCACCGGGCGACAATGACGGCAAGCCCGCCTTCGACGCAGCCATCGCAAAAGTCGGCAAGTCGGCGAAAGCGGCAGGCATCGCCACCGCCGTGCTCTCCAACTCCAAAGTCGCGCCGCTGCGCATCAAGCAAGGTTTCCAGATGGTCTCGGTGACGACGGATATTTCCGCGCTCCAGACGGCGACACGCGCCGATCTGCAGACCGTGCGCGCAACGCAGAAAAACGGAGGCAACAATGCTTGACAATAAAACGCGAGAGAAGATCGTCGACGATCTGTTCGGGGTCTATGAGACGCGCAAGCCCCTGCCCCTGCTCACCAAGAGCTATCCGGGTATCGAGGTGGAAGATTCCTACCGGATACAGGAGATGTTTGTCGCTCGCCAGCTCGCGTCCGGGCGCCGGATCAAGGGCTACAAGGTGGGGCTGACCTCAAAGCCGATGCAGGAAATGGCGGGATCGACCGAACCCGATTTCAGCGCCATGACGGACGATCTGTTCTTTCCCGAAGATACGCCCATCGAGACATCGCAGTTTTTCGATCCGATGATCGAAATCGAAATCGCCTTTGTGATGAAGGAGACGCTGAAGGGACCGGGCGTCCTGCCGATGGATGTCATTCGCGCGACCGACTTTGTCGTGCCCGCCATCGAGATCGTGGATTTTCGCGTGGCGCGCGCGCCAGGCATGAACCTGATCGACACGGTGGCTGACCTTGCCGCCTGCGGCGCGGTGGTGCTGGGCGCCAATCCGCGCCGCCTCGACCAGATCGACATTCGTCGCGTCACAGGCTCGATCGTCTGCAATGACAAGGTGGAACAGGAAGGCGAAGCCTCCGCCGTGCTCGGCAATCCGGTCACTTCGGTTGCCTGGCTCGCCAACAAGCTCGGCGAGTTCGGCGTCGCCTTTGAGCCGGGGCATGTGATCCTGACGGGCTCTTTCGTGCGCGCCTTCCCGGTCAAGGCTGGTGACGACATCGTCTGCCGCTTCGACCAGGGTTTCGGCGAGGTCGCGACACGCTTCGTCTGAACGGTTTGATGACAGCCACATCGAAATGAATCGGGGAGCCGTAAGACGGCTCCCTTTTTCTTTCGACCTATCGCATATCGGCAATCTGCTTCATGCCGGACAGATCGGAGATATTGAGGACGCCGCGCGACAATTCGATCATGCCGCTTTCCCTCAGACGCTTCAGTACACGGTTGACGTGAACCTGGGTAAGCCCCAGCGCGTCGGCCAGATGAAGCTGCTTGAGCGGAAAGTTGAACATCTGGTTGTGGACATTTCCTCGCTTGTCCAACCGCCGCATGATTTCAAGCAAGAACCGCGCAACGCGCTCCTCGGCCGAGCGCGTTCCCAGATCGATGAGGCGCTCCTCGCTCAACAGGCGTTCATCTGCGCAGACATCCATCAGGACGCGCATCGCGCCGGCGCTCTTGGCAACAAGATTTTTCAGTTCTTCGCGATCGAAGCCGCAATAGGCGACGTCGGTAATCGACTGAACGGAATAGACCATCCTGTCATTGAAGAGCGATTGCGATAACATCAGATCGCCGGGCATCAGGAACGAAAGAATCTGGCGTCTGCCGCTTGCAGTGATGGCGTAGCGAAAGGCCCAGCCTTTCCGGATCACGTAAATTTGATCTGTCTTCTGATCTTTACGATAAATGGTCTGGCGCGCCTTGACCTGATTGCGCGAAATCCTGACAGGCGGCTTTTTCAGCGCGCCAAAAGCGATGTTGGAACAGAAGGGCAAGTCGCGAAGCGGGCAATCCTGACAGGTCCATGAAGCGTCACCGTGCTTCAGGCTCACCGCGCCGCCGCCGCCCGGCGGCGTCGATCCCGTCTCGGGCGCCCTCAGCCTCTTGCCTACCACCTTGCTACTCACTTTTGAACTTTGGTCGATTTGAAAACCCGCCCTATGTCGGGCCTGTCGACCTCTTTGAATCGCTTATCGGTCAAAGGCTGGGGCAATTCTCATTTTGAAACAAGTCAAATTCTATTAATTCAAATAATAACCCGTTAAAATGATAACATATATTATAAACACAAGTTATTTATCGAAATTCTCAAATAAAACTTTGGTTAACTGCGCTGTTATTCTTTTGTTTTTGAATGTGAAATATTGTCGCAGTTGAATTGACTGGACTAATACTTGGTTCATCCAAGTTGGTCTTTATCTCTATAGGGGGATCAAGTGGCGGATAATACTTCTAATCAGGACAGAGAAGCGCGCATGCGCTTTATGCAAGTCAGTGACGCAACGGGCGAAGCCCTTCGCGATTTCTGGAAGGTCATCGAACCTAAACTCCCTGATATTCTGGACGGTTTCTACAAACACCTGATGGGCGAGCCCGAACTTGCCAAACTCGTGGGCACACAGACGCCCCGCCTCAAGCAGGCCCAGGGCAGCCATTGGGCGCGCCTTTTCACCGGCCATTTCGATGACACCTACATGGCGAGCGTTCGCACGATCGGCCTGACGCATAACCGGATCGGGCTTGAGCCGCGCTGGTATATCGGCGGTTACAAATTCGTCCTCAACCATCTGGTGGAAGCGGCTGTCGCCCATTATCGCTGGAAGCCGGCAAAGCTTGCCGCCGCGATCTCGGCTGCAAATACGGCCATCATGCTCGACATGGATCTGGCGATCTCGACCTATCAGGACGCCATGATGATGGATCGCGCACAGCGCCAGAAAGCGCTTGAGGCAGCGATCAACGAATTCGACTCGACTGTCAGCGAAATCATCAAGTCCGTGGCGTCTGCCTCCACCGAACTTCAGAGTTCGGCGCAAAACATGAATGTGATTGCCGAGCGCACAAGCTCCAAGACCAACACGGTCGCGGCGGCTTCCGAAGAAGCCTCGACCAATGTGCAGACAGTCGCTTCGGCGAGTGAAGAACTTTCAAGTTCGATCGCCGAAATCGGTCGTCAGGCGGGCATGTCCACGAAGATCGCCGGACAGGCCGTGGAAGAAGCTCACCGGACCGACGAGAAGGTTCAGGGGCTCGCGGCTGCCGCCCAGAAGATCGGCGACGTCGTGACATTGATCAACGATATCGCGGCACAGACGAACCTTCTCGCCCTCAACGCCACGATCGAAGCGGCGCGCGCGGGCGAAGCCGGCAAGGGTTTTGCCGTCGTCGCCTCCGAGGTCAAGAGCCTGGCCAACCAGACGGCCAAGGCGACGGAAGAAATCGCCGAGCAGATCAAGACCATGCAGGGCGCTACGCATGAATCGGTCGACGCCATCCAGTCGATCGAAAAGACGATCACCGAGATGAACCAGATCGCCACGTCAATTGCAGCGGCGGTCGACGAACAGGACGCGGCAACCAATGAAATTGCCCGAAATGTTCAGGAGGCCGCGCGCGGAACGCAGGAAGTTTCTTCCAACATTCTGAGCGTTGCCGAGGCGGCCAGTGAAACGGGCGCGGCGGCTGGCGAAATCTCCAGCTCGTCCGATCTCCTCGCGCGTCAGGCCGAAGCCTTGCGTCAGCAGGTCGACTCCTTCCTCGAAAAGGCACGCGCCGCGTAAGCGAATGTACCCACTGACACAGGGATGTCAGTGGGTGCCGCTTGGCGGACAGTGTGAAGGAGGGGGACATGAGGCTGCGCACACCGGATAAAAATAT
Organism: Parvibaculum sp.; assembly: GCA_049303435.1. Classification (GTDB taxonomy): domain Bacteria; phylum Pseudomonadota; class Alphaproteobacteria; order Parvibaculales; family Parvibaculaceae; genus Parvibaculum. Next base: position 35,021 of record JBAQNC010000078.1, read on the forward strand.
TGAAACGGCTGTTCTGAGTTTCGACTCGAAGACCGGTGCGCTCATCTCATTCAACGACGCTGCCTTGCATATGCTTGAGCAATCCGACGACCAAGACCAGCAGGAATTAACGCTGGGTGGTGTCGAAGAGCATTTCATCTCGAACAGGGCCTTTTCCTCTTCGAAAGCGGCGGTCGACAAGGCGAACAAGTCCGATCGCGACTACGCGATCAACATCAAACAGCGCGACGGTCGCGTCTTCTCGCTTTCGCGTCACAATAATGCCGGCAAGGACACGATCCTTGTCGTCAAAGACATCACAAGCGCCGCACAGCAGACGCGCCGTGAACGCCTGAACCGGCTGATATTCGAACGCATGTGCCAGGCGCCGACGCCGGGCACTTCGCTCGACGGTCTTCTGCGCGCCATATGCCTTTGCACCGGCTGGCCCTTTGGCGAAATCTGGACGACCAGGAACGGCAAGCTGGTGCGCGCCCGCGCTCGCCAGGCGGCCAGCTGGAGTGGCGCCCGTTCGCCGGACGCAATGACGCCCGACGCCAAGAGCTGCCCGACCATTGTCGCGCAGGCAGGTCTCTCCGGCGAAATCGAGCGGGTCAATAGTTTCCACGACTATACAAGCACCGAACAGAATGACCTTGGCGACCTTTTCGTCGAGGAAACCGGCGCAAGCATCGCGATCCCCCTCAAGGCCGGCAGCGGCGTTTTCGCCATCCTGCATTTTGGCTTTGCGCATTCAAAGCCTTTCGACCAGATGAGCATCGACCTTCTCAGGGGCATGACGGAACAACTGGCGATGGCGCTGAAATACCGCCTCAATGCCTTTGAAGAGGCAAGCGCACAGAAACAGCTCAATGAAGTCCTGATGGCGGCGGGCGATGCGATCGTCTCGATCGACTCCCGGCACCGCATCCAGTTGTTCAACCGGCAAGCGGAAGTACTTTTCGGCTTCGCAAAAGAGGAAGTCATGGGCCAGCACCTTCATCTGCTTCTGCCGCAAAGCGCCCATGCGTCCCATGCCCAGCATCTGAAGAAATATGACCACACCTCGCCCGGCGCACGCTTCATGGGTGGACGACCCGAGGTCAAGGGAAGACGCAAGGACGGTTCCGAATTTCCGGCCGAGGCTTCCGTTTCCAGAACCACCATTGGCGATGAGATCGTTTATACCGCCGTTGTCAGAGATCTTTCCGCTCTCAAAAAGGCGCAGGAGGCGCTTTTCGTCAGCGAAGAAAAGATGCGGGCAATCGTTGAGGCCATGCCCTTTGGACTTTCGATCAGCCACGCGGAGAGCGGAAAGATCATTTTCGTCAACGAGGCCTTTTGCGCGCTCGCCGAAACGGAATTCGATGAAATTGTCGGGCGTGAGCTCACAAGTTTTCTCGATCTCCAGACCAGCGGGCAAGTCATAGCTGGCAAGCGTGGCACAGAGCGGCAACTCCGCACGGCCTCCGGCGCGCTTCGCTGGTGCATGACCGCGTCAGTGTCGATGAACATTGCGGGCAGCAAAGCCATTCTCTGCGGCTACTATGATGTGACCGATCGGCGGACGGCGGTCGAAGCGCTGCGCATCAGCGCGCATAATCTTGGCGAGGCCGAACGCATCGCTCATCTGGGAAACTGGCAATGGGACTTCGCCTCCGGCAGCCTCCGGTTTTCGGACGAGGCCTATCGCATCATCGGGATCGAGCCTGAGGGCGCCGACATCACTTATGTGCAGTTTCTGGCCAGCGTCCACAGCGCCGACCGCGAAGCGGTCGACCGTTCCCTTCAGGTCGCGCTGGCAGATAGCGACGCCTATGAAGGGGGCTTTCGCATCGTGACGCCGGAGGGCGCCCAGCGCTATGTCCAGCTTCAGGCCGAAATCGAACGCGACGAGGCCGGCTGTGTCTCACGCATGATGGGCACGATCCAGGACATGACCGATCTCAAACATGTTCAGGAAGAACTCTGGGCGGCGCGCGAGTTGGCCGAAGCCGCCAACCGCGCCAAGTCGCAGTTCCTGGCCAATATGAGCCATGAGTTGAGGACCCCGCTCAATGCCATTATCGGCTTTTCCGAAATCATGGCAATGAGCGCGGAGAACCCGCTACCCGTGGCGCAATACCAGGAGTATGCGGGCGACATCAATCTGAGCGGGCGCAAGCTTCTTAATGTCGTGGATGACATTCTTGACCTCAGCAATATCGAATGCGGACACTCGGAACTCGACGAGTCCGAATTCGATATTGCCGACGTCATCGACATGCATGCCAGACGCCTCGCCAATCGGCTGGCGGTAGCCAGGCTCTCGTTCATCCAGCAAATCTCGCAGCCGACACCAAGACTTTTGGCCGACAGGAAACTGTTCGATCAGATGATCGAGAACCTTCTGTCCAACGCCGTGAAGTTCACGCCCGCAGGCGGGGAAATCCACATAAGAACAAGCCTGACCGACGACGGCAGTCTCTGCATCGAGGTTGAAGACAACGGGATCGGCATTTCGTCGCAGGATATGGAGCGCATATTTCTGCCTTTCGTACAGGCCGAAGGACATCTTTCGCGTCGCTACGACGGCGTCGGGCTGGGGCTTGCCTTGACGAAGGAATATGTGCGCCTGCATGACGGCGTGTTGCATTTCCGCAGCGAAGTCGGCGCGGGCACCAAGGTTCTGATCCAGTTTCCGCCGACGCGCGTCATTGCAGCGCCGAAGGAAGCCGCAGAATCAAACAACATGCCGGGACCCACGCCGATCCGCTCGGCGGCCAGCGGATAAGGGTAATATCTCTATGCGGAGTTATTCAAGTTCGTCTTTCCAAAGACAATATCCTATAAACAAAACAGAAAACGAACTCGAATAATTATAAATATTCACGGCCTCTTAACTGAGCATATTTACTATAACAAGACTTGGCGTTGCTTGACGCTATACTGAAAGAACGGACAAAGCACGATGGATGATCTTCTGAAAGAATTTCTGGCAGAGACCTGTGAGGCTCTTGATGTTCTGGACACAGAGATCGTGGAACTCGAACAACGTCCCGATGACCCGGCTCTGCTCGGCAGTATTTTTCGCGTCATGCACACGATCAAGGGGACTTGCGGCTTTCTGGGTCTGCCACGTCTGGAATCCGTGGCGCATGCCGCCGAAGACGTGCTGGGCAAGGTGCGCGACGGCGAACTGACGCTCTCGGGCGACGCGGTATCGCTGGTGTTGCGCGCGTTGGACCAGATCAAGGTGATGGTGGGCGAGCTTGACGCGACGGGGGCGGAGCCTGAAGGCAGCGACACGGCGCTTATCGAAGAACTGCATGTGCTGGCGAGCGGCAAGATGGCAGCGACGGAAACGCCAGCCGCCGAGATCAAGAAAGAGGCGCGACCGGGATCGCTTTTCGATCGCGTCGGCGGGGCCTCTGGCCTTGATACGGCGAGCGAACTCGCCTGCGCCGAATTTCTTGCTCAGGCGAAGAACGCCGAATGGTTCGAAGCCGACATGCTGCGCGTGCAGCTCGGGCTTTCGACCGAACTCGGACCTGCGGCGCAAAAGGGCGATGTTACCAGCCTTCACGAGTTGATCGACGGGCTGATCGAAAGCGGCTGGAGCCTTGAGGACTTTGAAACTCTCAAATCCGCCTTCGGCAAGGCCCTGGCAAGTCTCGCGGTCGAGGCGGAAGACATTGGCGAACTGATGTGCTTCCTGCAGCCCTCGATGTCCAGGGCGGCGCCTGCGGCCCCGGTCGAAGACGCGGCGCCCGCGAAAGCCAAGGACGAGACCGCGGCGCCTGCCGCCCAGGCAGCCTCCAACCAGACGCAGACGCTTCGCGTCAATATCAGCGTGCTGGAAGATCTGATGACGATGGTCAGCGAGCTTGTGCTGACGCGCAACCAGCTCCTGCAAATCCTGCGCGGCTATGGCGACAGTCCCTTTGCCGCGCCCTTGCAGCGCCTCAATCAGGTGACCGGCGACTTGCAGGAAAGCGTGATGATGACGCGCATGCAGCCGATCGGCAATGCCTGGGGCAAGCTGCCCCGTCTGGTGCGCGATCTGTCGCATGAATTGCACAAGAAGATCGATCTGGTGATGATCGGCGCGGACACCGAACTTGATCGGCAAATCCTTGAGTCGATCCGCGACCCGCTGACCCATATGGTGCGCAACTCCGCCGACCACGGCATCGAGACGGTCGCCGAACGTCTTGCGGCGGGCAAGCCCGAAATGGGCAAGATCGAACTCTCCGCGCGCCACGAAGGCGGTCACATCGTCGTCCAGATTTCCGACGACGGTCGTGGCCTGCCCACCGCGCGTATCCGCGAAAAGGCGATCGCCAGCGGCGTCGCAACCGAGGCCCAGCTCGACGGAATGAGCGAACAGCAGATCCAGCAGTTCATCTTTCGCGCCGGTCTTTCGACCGCCAGCGCCGTCACCAATGTCTCGGGCCGAGGCGTGGGCATGGACGTCGTGCGGAGCAATATCGAGAAGATCGGAGGCGTTATCGAATTCCACTCCGAAGCCGGCGTCGGCTCGCGCTTCCTCATCAAGATCCCGCTGACACTCGCCATCGTCTCGGCGCTGGTCGTCGAATGTGCGGGCGAGCGCTTCGCCATGCCGCAGAGCAGCGTCGTCGAACTCGTGCGCATCAGCCGCACCTCGTCGCAGCGTGTGGAAGAAATCGACGGCCAGCCCGTCTATCGTCTGCGCGACAAGCTGCTTCCGCTGGTCTCACTGCGGGAAATCCTCGATCTGCCGGAACCCGAAAGCGGAAAACTCCTGGCTGAAAACGGCACCAAGGCGGGCGACGGCACCTATTTCGTGGTCTCGCAGGTCGGCAATTTCGTCTTCGGCATCATCGTCGACCGCATCTTCGATACGGAAGAAATCGTCGTGAAGCCCGTGTCGCGCACCATGCGTCATATCCAGTGCTTCTCGGGCAATACGATCCTGGGCGACGGTCAGGTCATCATGATCCTCGATCCCAACGGGCTCGCAGGCTCGATCGCCGGTTCGCCGCTTGTCGAAGCCGCCGCACCGACCGTGTCCAGGGAACAATTGCACAAGGCGCGCGACATGGTCTCGATGCTGGTCTTTGAAGTCGGCAATGAAGGACCCAAAGCCGTACCGCTGTCACTGGTGGCGCGCCTCGAGGAGGCCGACCTTTCCAAGGCGGAAGCGGCGGGCGAACGTACCGTGCTGCAATATCGCGGCGGGCTGATGCCTCTCATCAACTTTGAGGGCAATCCGGCGCCGCGAGCGGGCAAGAAGCAGATCCTCGTCTTCGTCGACGGCAAGCGCATGCTGGGTCTGGTCGTCGACAAGGTTCTCGACATTGTCGAGGCGACGCTCAACCTGCAACTGGCGGCCGGAAACCGACCGGGGCTTCTGGGCAGCGCGGTGATCGCGGGCCACTCGACCGACGTCATCGACACGGTTCACTATCTGCGCCAGTGCGACTCCGAATGGTTCGAGGTCGAAACCGAAAAGCCCTATGGCGAGGAAAGCGACTGCAACATCCTGCTCGTCGAGGACAGCGCCTTCTTCCGCAATTTGCTGAAGCCCATGCTGAAGCTGGCGGGCTATCACGTCACGGTCGCCGAGCATGGCGAGGCGGCGCTCGAAATCTGCCGCGAAAGCCCACGCTTCGACATCATCGTATCCGATATCGAAATGCCCGGCCTGAGCGGTTTCGAGCTGGCGCATGAGCTGCGCGGCAGCGATGCCTATAAGAACGTTCCGCTCATCGCGCTTTCGTCGCATGCCAGCCCGAAGGACATGGAGCGGGCGCGCGATCACGGCTTTGACGAATATGTCACCAAGCTCGATCCCAAGGCTCTGCTTGGCATGCTCTCCAAAGTCCTCTCATCACCAGATACCCGTTCCGAGGAGGCGGCATGACCATGCAAACCACAGCCACAACACCGACGAATGGCGCAGCTGCCGGGGCGCTCATGACCACGCAGGACTATGTCACGATGAGCGTGGCGGGCCAGGCCTTCGGCATTCCGGTTCTGCTCGTCAGAGATGTTCTGGGACCGCAAAGGATCACCCGCGTTCCGCTGGCCCCGCCGGAAGTCGCCGGTTCGCTCAACCTGCGCGGACGCATCGTCACCGCGATCGACATGCGAAAGCGCCTCGGCCTGCCTGCGGAAGATTTTGTCGCCCGCGCCATGGCCGTGGTGGTCGAGCATGAAGACGAACCCTTCAGCCTGCTGGTTGACGAGGTGGGCGAAGTGCTGAGCGTCTCGGCGAACGACCGCGAGGTCGTGCCCGCGACATTGTCGGCAAGCTGGCGTGCGCTGGCGGAAGGCGTCTACCGCCTCGACAATCGCCTGCTCATCGCCCTCAACATTGCCAATGTGCTGGACCCCGTTCGGGCCGCCATTTAACGAACCCTTTTCGGGTCGGGGTCTGGCCAGCCCCAATAACACTATCAAGGAAGGAGCCACCCATGGCGATTGATATGAACAAGCCGATCCTGATTGTCGATGACTATCGCACCATGCTGCGCATCATCGGCGGCTTGCTGAGCAAGCTTGGCTTCACCCATATTGACGAGGCGACCGACGGTACGGACGCTTTTGCCAAGCTGAAGGCGAAACACTACAGCTTCGTCATTTCCGACTGGAACATGGAACCCATGAGCGGCTTTGAGCTGCTGAAGAAGGTGCGCGCCGACGACGGCCTCAAAAACCTCCCCTTCATCATGATCACGGCCGAAGCCAAGTCCGAAAACGTCGTCGCCGCCCGCAAGGCCGGCGTCAACAACTACATCATCAAGCCCTTCAGCGGTGAAGTCCTCAAAGCAAAACTCAAGACGGTCATCGGGGATTTCTGATGAACAACAGAAGCGGCATGCACATCCTGAGTCGCCTTGCGGAAAAATACTTCACGTATCCCCTTGTCCCACCTGAACAGTATCAGGAGAGTTTCTTGTCCCACGAACACACGCTCGAGCCCGTCTTGCTGGATGAGGCCATGGAAGAGATCGTCGCGGCCAAACGCGAAATGGAAGTTGCCGTCGACAAGATATTGACTGTGGCGGAACGGCTGATGGCGCGCGACAGCGCACCCGGCAACACAGATGTTGAATCCCTGGAAGCCGATTGCTTTGCAATTTTTGAGGCTTGTGCGTTTCAGGACATCACCGGCCAGCGGCTTTCCAAGGCGCTCACAAAGGTCGAACAGGCAAACGCCATTCGCGAGGCGCGGTCACGTCACCAGACGCTGTGGGCAAAGCCCAAACCGGATGTCGGCGCGCCGACATCCGACGAAGATGGATTGCTCAATGGCCCGGCGCTGCCAGGCGCCGGGCTCGACCAGGATGCTGTGAACCTGCTGCTGAAAAGCGGGGAAGGTAAATAGACTTTCGCGGGAAACCTCCCGACTTCAACTCAAGATCACGGCACAGGGAAATGACAGTCAGCATTGCTGAACGAAAGAAAACGGAAACCAGGGCAGTATGTAATGTGCTGATCGTTGATGATAGCGCCGTGGCAAGGGGAATCATTACCCATGCACTCGACAAGGTACAGGAAATCAACGTGGTGGCGTCCGCTCCCAACGGGGTGATGGCGCTGAAGGCGATGCTGAAACATCAGATCGATGTCGTGGTCCTCGACATCGAGATGCCGGAAATGGACGGCATGGAGACGCTGCCGCGCCTTCTCGCCATCGATCCCGACATCAAGGTGATCATGGCTTCCTCCATCAGCCGACGGAACGCCGACATCAGCCTCAAGGCCCTGTCGCTCGGCGCCTGCGACTATGTGCCCAAACCCAGCACCGGGCTTGGCAATGCCGAAGAGTTCCGTCGCGAGCTTGTCGAAAAGGTGCTGGCGCATGGCAGGTTCAAGAAGCAACTCCATCATCCGGCGGAGACCCGACAAAGCGCAACTCCCAAGACATTCACAACCCTGCCAAAGGCGAAGCTGAAAAATAATGAAGTCCCTGAAGTCATCGCCATCGGCAGTTCCACGGGCGGACCGCAGGCACTGGCGCAGGTGCTCAAGAATCTCGATCCGGCGATTACCCAGCCGATCGTCATCACGCAACACATGCCTTCGACCTTTACAGCGCTGCTTGCCGAGCACATGTCGAAATACTCCGGCCGCCCCGCCGGAGAAGGTCGCGACGGCGAACGGCTTGAACCCGGTCACATCTATATCGCGCCTGGCGGCAAGCACATGTTGCTGGAAGCCGGCGCAAATGGCGGGACCTTCATTCGACTGAATGACGGGCCGCCGGAAAATTTCTGCAAACCCGCCGTCGATCCCATGCTGAGAAGCCTCGTGCGTCTCTACAATCGCCGATTGCTCGTCATCATTCTGACGGGCATGGGCGTTGACGGGCTCAAGGGGTGCGAAGAAGTGGCGCTCGCCGGGGGCACCGTTCTCGCGCAGGATCAGGCGACCAGCGTCGTCTGGGGCATGCCGGGCGCCGTCGCTCATGCCGGCATATGCCGCGAAATATTGCCGCTCTCGGGGATAGCAAAAGCAATAACGCAGATTGCCAAGGGAGAAGGAAAATGAACGGAATCGAATTCGACTATCTTCGCCATCTGCTCTACGAGCGGTCCGGGCTGGTCGTGACGAAGGACAAGGTCTACCTGCTCGAAGGTCGGCTTATGCCCATCGCGCGCAAACGGGGTCTCGACAGCGTCGATGCCCTGGTAAACATGATCAGCCGCACGCGCGATGAAGCCCTTATCGGCGAAATCGTCGATGCCATGACGACGAATGAAACCTTGTTCTTCCGCGACAGCTGGCCCTATGAACGCCTGCGACGCACGATCCTGCCAGACGTGCTTTCCATGGCCGGTTCGCAGAAGCGCATTCGCATCTGGAGCGCGGCCTGTTCAAGCGGGCAGGAACCCTATTCGATCGCCATGACGATTGCCGAAATGAAACCGCTGCTCGGTGGCGCGCAAATCGAAATCTGCGCGACCGATATTTCGCCATCGATCCTCAACCGCGCGCGTGAAGGACGCTACTCCGATTTCGAACTTTCGCGCGGTCTGCCAGAACCGATGCGCAATCGGTATTTTACGGTCGACAACGACGGCTGGCGCGCCAAGGATACGCTGCGCGAAATGGTGACCTTCAAGAACTTCAACCTGCTTGGGGATCCGATCGCAGCAGGTCTTGGCACCTTCGATATCGTCTTCTGCCGCAACGTCCTCATCTATTTTGACGAGGCGACCCGCGGGCGCGTGTTGAAAGGCATTGCACGCGTGATGGCGCCCTGGGGCTATCTCTGCCTTGGCGGCGCAGAGACCGTTGTCGGCATTTCCGACGCCTTCAAGGTGCTGCCGGGAGAACGCGGTCTTTTTGCCCTTTCAAAGAAGGACAAGCTGTCGGACGTGGCGTGAGACGCGCGTCATGCGGCGCGAGGCCGCGACCGTTCCGGTTTACCGGTGATATATTGCTTTGATTTTCGTCGTCCGGGTTGTGAGTATGTCCGTCCTGACGATGTGAAGCAACGCAAACCGGAACTGGAACAATCTCTGATGGCCACTTCGAAGCCTGCCAAAGACAGCGACAAGGTCGAGGAGACGCATTCGGTGACGCAAATCCAGTTTGCGCGGGCCTATCCCCATATCGAAGGCTTGCCACGCGGTCTTATCGAGTTCTTTCAGGTTCCCAAACGATCGATCACCGTCTGCTTTCCCATCGAAATGGAAGACGGGTCGGTTCAGACATTTCGCGGCTTTCGCGTGCTGCACAATCAGGCGCTGGGGCCCGGCAAGGGCGGCATCCGCTATCATCCGCAGGTGAGCGAAGAAGAAGTCACATCGCTGGCGACGCTGATGACATGGAAATGCGCGCTGGTCGGCGTGCCTTTCGGCGGCGCCAAGGGCGGGGTCGTGTGTAACCCAAAGGACCTCACGCAAGCCGAGCTGCGCCGCATCACCCGACGCTTCGTTCACGAGTTGAACGGCATGATCGGGCCCAATACCGATATCCCGGCGCCCGATCTCTATACCAACGAACAGACCATGGCCTGGATCTACGACACCTATAGCGCCATGCATCCAGGCCAGAACAACCGGCCCGTGGTGACAGGCAAACCAATCGATCTCGGCGGCACGGCGGGACGGCCCGAAGCGACAGGACTTGGCTGTCTCTTCGCGACGCGGCGGCTACTGGAAATCTCGCCGCTACCGGAACTCGCCAGTGTCGAGGGCGCGCGGATCGCGATTCAAGGTTATGGCAATGTGGGCGCGGTGGCGGCGCGCAAGTTCAAGGAAGCCGGTAGCATCATTGTCGCTGTCAGCGACTCGCAGGGCGGCATTTTCGAGGAAGGCGGTCTTGATCTGGATGAGGTTGACGCCTATCGGCGCGAGCATGGCACGGTCGTCGGCATGCCGGAAACACGCAGCATCACCAATGCCGATCTCTTGACAGTCGATTGCGACATTCTCATCCCTGCGGCCCTTGGCGGGCAGATCACCAAAGACAATGCCGATGAGATCAAGGCCAAGCTGATTGTCGAAGCGGCCAACGAGCCGACGACGCCCGATGCCGATCTGATCCTTCTACAAAAGGGTATTGTTATTCTGCCCGACATTCTCGCCAATGCGGGCGGTGTGACGGTGAGCTATTTCGAATGGGTGCAGAACACCGAGAACGAGCAATGGGATCTCGACGACGTAAACCGCAAGATGCAGCGCAAGATGAATCATGCGGTCGAATTTGTCGTCGATCGCTGGAACAAGCTCAAAACCAGTCTCGCGGCGCAAGGGTCCGCCACGACGATCGATCTGAGAACGGCGGCCCTCATTGTGGCGATCGAGCGCGTGGCGCGCGCCACATTGCAGCGCGGCATCTGGCCGTAATTCCACCGTCGAAACATTCAAGGAGGCATTTTCAAATGCGCCGTTCCATATTCGCGACAGGCCTTGTCATTTGCTTCGGCTTTCTGGCGAGCGCCGCTTTCTCCGCCGCCTCGGCGGCAACGCACAAGCTCGCCTTGCAGATTACTGACGCCAATCCGATGAGCATGAATATGGTGCTCAACGTGGCGGGCAATGTGACACGCCACTATGAAGAAAAGGGCGAGACGGTCGAGATCAAGGTTGTAGCCTTCGGTCCCGGCGTGATGATGCTGCGCACCGACAAATCCGCGGTAAAGGAACGTCTTGCCGACTTCATGGCGACCCACAAGAATGTGGAATTCGACGCCTGCAACAATACGCTCCAGGCGATGGCGAAGAACGAAGGCAAGATGCCGACTCTGCTGCCCGGCGTCATGGTGGTGCCGTCAGGAGCGGTCGCGCTCCTGGAACTCGGCGAACAGGGCTGGACGATCCTCAAGCCCTGAAAGAAGGGGTGATTTCTGACCAAATGACGCGAGTATCGGACGCTTGTCACCCGGTTTCTGCGCCAATACATCCCCGACGACCAGCATGATGGGGGAGACAGGCGCTATCTGCCGGACTACACTCTGGCCACCGGAACAAGAAAATTCGAGGAGCGCTCGCAAGAGGCCGCTTTCAAGTGGAGCAGGGAAATGCTGGAAAAGATTGTCGATAAACTGAAGAAGCTTTCGCAGGGCGCCAACCAGCCTGTGACGGAAGAAGCCAAGCGTCTGGCGGCGGCCGCCCTTCTGATCGAAGCGGCGCGGCGCGACAGCGATTTTGCCGATAGCGAGCGCGCAACCATTGTGCGTGTCGTTGGCGAGAATTTTCATCTCAACGACGAAGACGCCCAAAATCTGGTGACGATGGCTGAAGAGCGCCAGAAGCTGCCCTATGGCGAAAGCATTTTCACGCGCACGGTCGCGAGCAGCTTCAGCGAAGCCGAGCGCAAGGAAGTCTTGCAGATGATCTGGAAAGTCGCGCTGGCCGACGGGCATCTGGGCCGGCTGGAAGACATCATGGTCCATCGCGTGGCCGTGGAAATCGGCCTGACGGCAGCGGATGCGGATGCGGCGCGCAAGATCGTCGAGGCGTCAAAATAAACTTAAGACATGCCGACAAATGAAAGACCGCGCCTGAAGAGGACGCGGTCTTTTTTGCGCTCAGGCATTTCTGAGATACCAGTCGTAGTCCACATCGCTGACCGCCGCGAAGAAGCGGTCGCATTCGGCTTCCTTGATGGTGAGGAAGATATTGGTGAAGCCTTCGCCGAGGTGAGCTTTCAGAAAATCCGAGCGACGCGCAAATTCAAGCGCGCGCCACCAGTTCATCGGCAAGGTCGCTTCCTGATTGCTGTAACCATCGCCCACCACCGGCGCGCTCGGTTCGATCTTCTTGTCCAGACCTTCGGCAATGCCTGCCAGCACAGTCGCCAGCGCCACATAGGGGTTTGCATCTGCGCCGCAAACACGATGTTCCAGATGGCGCGATGAGGGCTTGCCCGCTGTCACACGCAGCGGCACGGTGCGGTTGTCTACCGCCCAGGCGGGCGCAAGCGGCGCATAGGAATTGAGGCGGAAGCGGCGATAGGAATTGGCGTTCGGCGCGAAGACCGCCATGCTTTCAGCCATCGTCTGTTCAAGCCCGCCGATGGCATAACGCAGATGAGGCGTGAGGTCGCCCTCGCCAGCAAAAAGATTGTCATTCTTGTCATCAGAAAAAGAGACATGCACATGCATGCCGCTGCCCGACAGGTCGGCATAGGGTTTGGCCATGAAAGTTGCGACATAGCCATGCTTCTCGGCCACGCCCTTGACGAGCCGCTTGTAGAGAATGGCATCGTCGGCGGCGCGCATGGCGTCGGCGCCATGCGCCAGCACAATCTCGAATTGCCCCGGTGCATATTCGGAAATCAATGTGCGGGCGGGCAAACCCATACGCTTAGCGCCCGCATAGACGTCATTGAGAAAACCGGAGAAATCTTCCAGATCCTGCATCAGACAGGCCTGAAGATGAGATGGCGTAAAGCCATTGGGCGCGGTGGGCGGCGTTGGTTTGCCCGACTGCGCCGACGCGCGATCCATGAGATAAAACTCAAGCTCGATGGCGACGATGGGCGTGAGACCGCGCGCGGCAAAGCCATCGACGACGCGCGCCAACGCGTGGCGCGGATCGGCAGGCGTGGGCGAGCCATCGCGCTCCCAGGATTCCAGAATGAGTTGTGCGGTCGGGACGTCATACCAGGGCACGTGGGTCAGCGTTCCGGCGACCGGATGATAGGGACGGTCGGAGTCTCCCTCTTCCCAGACCAGTCCGGTTTCAAGCACGTCTTCGCCCAGAATATCGAGCGACTGAATGGAGCAAGGCAAGGGGCGGCCATCGCGATAGGCGGGCAGCAGTTCCTCGGGCCGCAAGATCTTGCCGCGCGCGACACCCGATGGGTCGGTGAGGAAAGCCTGTATCTGCACCGTCTCGGGATGTTCGGCGAGGAATGCTGCCGCTTCGTCTTCGTGGCCACGCGCCATTTTCAGATGTCTCCAGTTCCGCAAAGTAGCGACAGGGCTTCGCCGATGCGGTTCACCAGCCTGTCAACATCCGCTCTCGTCGTGGTCGGGGCGACCAATGTCATGTTGTGGAATGGCGTCACCAGCACATCCCTGTTCAGAAGATAGAGGTGGATGGCGCGTTCAACCATGTGGTCGATGGCAGCAGCGGCCTCGGCGCCGTTTTCAAGCGGGCGGGAGCTGAAAACGAGTTCGGCACGCGCTCCTATCTGGGTGACGGTCCAGGGCAAGGCATGCCGCTCCACTTCGCTGCGAAGACCGGAAGCGAGATATTCGGCGAGCGAGGTCATATGGGCGTAGGCTGCATGGGTCATCACGTCTGTGAGGCAGGCGCGCATGGCGGCGAGCGTCAGAATATTGCCTGAAAGCGTCGTGCCGATGCCTGAGTAACCGGGGGTCTTGGAGGCCTGTACGCGACGCATATCCGCTTCGATTTCCGCCGTGAAGCCAAAGACGGCAGCAGGAAGGCCGCCCGCAACCGGTTTGCCCAGAACAAAAAAGTCGGGATCGAGATCATGTGCGCGGGTGAAACCACCGGGGCCTGTCGAAATCGTATGCGTCTCATCGAGACAGAGCAGCGTGCCGTGTTGACGGGCGAGCGTGAGCAAGCCTTCGATGAAACCACGCCTTGGCAGCACCATCGCCGTATTGGTCAGCGCAGGCTCTGTGAGGATCAGCGCGATATCACCATGCACAAGCTGATTTTCCACCGCATCAAGATCATTGAACGGCACGGCGACACTTGTCGCAGCGATGTTGCTCACCTGTCCCAGCAGGCTCGGCTTCATCACCGTCTTGCCACCGTCGAGCTTGACGAAGGCATCCTCGACCTGACCGTGATAGCAGCCGTCGAAAACGAGAACCTTGGGGCGGCCCGTGATCGCGCGCGCCCAGCGCACCACCGCGCGATTGGCGTCGCTTGCGGTGGCCGTCACCTGCCAGAAGGGAAGGCCGAATCTTTGCGCCAGCAATGCACCGACTTCAGCGGTAAGCGACGAAGGCAGCATGGTCGTCATGCCCTTCATCACCTGTTGCGAAACAGCGCGGGCGACCGGCGCAGGCGAATGGCCGAACATCGCGCCAGTGTCGCCCAGACAAAAATCGACATAGGAATGACCATCGACATCGACGACGGTGGAGCCCAATGCCGAGGTCACGAAAAGCGGAAAGGGCGTTTCCCAATCCAGCATCCAGTGAAGCGGCACGCCGCCGGGGAAATGCGCGCCTGCCTCTTTAGCCATGACTTGAGAAACGGGATGGCGCTCGGCAAAGCGGGTCCGCTCCGCCGCGATCATGGCCTCGGCTCTTTTTCTCATTTGCGGTGAAATGGACATGGGAGCATTACCCGATCAGGCGGCTTCGATGAATTCAACCCAGTTGCCGTCGGGGTCAGCGACCATGCCGATGACCGTGCCGGGGCGGATTTCGGTGCGCGGGCGAATGATCTTGTGACCCGCGGCTTCGATATCCTTCATGACCTCGTCGAGATTTTTGATCGTCATGGTCCAGTAGCGATAGCCCGTCGCGCCGGGAATGCCGCCGGGAGCCGCCTCGGCCTTGGGTTCGCGAACCGGCACAACGAGCTTGATCAGGCTGTTGCCGAACCACAAGCGATGCATGACCTTGATGCCTGCCGCTTCCATGTTGACGTCGCCTTCATGACGGAGCCCCAGCACGTCACGATAGAAGGCCAGCATGGCCGGGCCATTCGTCGTCACGATCCCCAGATCAATTCCGTCTTTCACTACTTCAACGCCCATGTCCGGCCTCTCCCGATTTTTCTTGTGTGTGAAACAGACATAAGAAACAGACATAAACTGTCGCCATCTGCCTGCGCAATCGCCTGAGATTACATTGAACCGAGATGAGAGGTAAGCCTTCCTCCCGGTCGGAAATGAGGATCGATGATCGCCTGCCCAAGGGAATCTTGCTAGGGTGCCCGGAAATCGACCGTATCAAGATCGGAGACGACGAATGAAAATCCTGCGAACCACGCTTTTCGCCGCCTTTACATTGTCGCTTGGCGTGACCGCCGCCGTGACGTCCGAAACGAAGCCGCATTGGACCTATTCCGGCGAAGAAGGGCCGCAGCGTTGGGGCGATCTTTCGGCTGAATATGCGTTATGCGGCACAGGCCATATGCAGTCGCCCGTCGACCTCGGCGACATCGACGCGACGGGGTTGATCAAGCTCGCGGCGATCTACAAGCCCGTTCCGCTCGTCATCCTCAACAATGGTCATACGATCCAGTTCAACACGGACGGCGCGGGCATGCTTTCCGAAGCAGGCGTCGCTTACGATCTTCTGCAAGTGCATTTTCACGCGCCGAGCGAACATGTGATCAAGGGCAAACATGCGCCCCTCGAAGCGCATTTCGTCCACAGGTCGGCGGATGGAGCGCTGTCGGTGATCGGTGTCTTCATTGTCGAGGACGCGGCCAATCCGGCGCTTGCGACGCTGATCGCGCATTTGCCGTCAAAGGTGACGCCCGCCACAGCCATCAAGGGCGCGATGATCGATCCGAATGACCTGCTACCCGCCAGCATGGCCATGTACCGTTATATGGGCTCGTTGACGACGCCGCCTTGCTCGGAAGGCGTCAACTGGCATGTGCTTTCGACCAACATCACCGCGTCGAAGGAACAGATCGAAAAGCTCTCCGCCGTGCTGCATATGAATGCGCGACCCGTACAGCCGCTGCATGAACGGCTGCTGGTTGCGCCCGCCGAATAGGCCTCAAGAGAAATTACGTCATATCCGGGAGAAGAAAATGAGCGAGAAAAACCCCATCGCCCTGTTGACGGATGCGACCGAATTCGTCGGCCCTGCCATCGCAGAACTTTTCGCCTCGAAAGGCGTGACCGTGATCGCGGCGGACCCCACTTTCAGCGACGAGAAAGCGGCGACGGCGTTCAAAGGGAAGAACCCGAATGTCATCCCGATCATCCAGACCTCCTCGGCGGAAACGGTGGCGCGCGCGAAACAGCATCACGAGGAGATCGACATTCTCTGCGTCGGCGGCGCGCATCCGGCGACCAAGACCACGGCGGCGCAGCTTCAGGAAGATGTGACGCGCTCCTTTTTTGAAAACCTCGCCATGGAGCCGCTGGCCTATCTCTCGCATCTGGTCGAAGGGATGAAAGCACGCCACTATGGCCGCGTGGTCTTCCTGTCTTCGGCCGGGCCTATCGGCGGCATCCCGAATTACACGGCCTATGCCGCGGCGCGCGCAGCGCTCAACGGAGCGGTGAAATCGCTTTCCATGGAACTCGCCGCGTCGGGCATTTCGGTCAATGCGGCCGCCTTCAATTTCGTGGCGACGGAAGCCTATTTCCCCAAGGCGCTCATCGAGAAGCCCGATGTACGGGCGAAAATCCTCTCGCGCGTGCCGATCAAACGCTTCGGCGAGCCGGTGGAAGCCGCCCGTCTGGTCGAATTCCTCGCGCTGACGGACACGAGATTCGTTACCGGACAGGTCATTTCCGCCTCAGGCGGCTGGTCCTGATCGCCCCAATTCCGAACCACTACACAATATCAGGTTGCATGAACCGGCAGGATCGCAATAATAAACTGACAAAAAGTCATAAATAAGAATCTGAACAGGGCCAGGAAATGACGTCAACGACCAAGACCGAGGGCGCCGCACGCCCCGCCATCGACAAGAAAGCGCTGCTCGCCAAATATCTGGAAGAGCGCGACAAGCGGCTGCGCGCCGATGGCAACGACCAGTATCTGCAGATCAAGGATCAGCTGGCGCATTATCTGGAAGATCCCTATACGCCTCGCGTCGAGCGCGAGCCGAAGACCGACCATGTCACCTTCGCCTTTATCGGCGGCGGCTTTGCCGGGCTCGTAACGGGCGCGCGACTGGTCGAAGCTGGCATCACCGACGTGAGGATCATCGAAAAGGGCGGCGACTTCGGCGGCACCTGGTACTGGAACCGCTACCCCGGCGCGCAATGCGACACGGCCTCGATGATCTATATGCCGCTGCTGGAAGAAACCGGGCATATGCCCACCGAGAAATATGCGCATGCGCCGGAAATTCTCGAACAGTGCCAGCGCATCGGCAAACAATACGGACTTTACGACGGCGCGCTTTTCCATACCGAAGTCAAGAACATGGAATGGCTCGCCGAGCAGTCGCGCTGGCTGATCGAGACCAATCGCGGCGATCGCTTCACCGCCGATTTTATCGGCATGGGCACAGGCCCGCTGCATGTGCCCAAGCTGCCGGGCATTCCCGGCATCGAAAGCTTCAAGGGCCACTCGTTCCATACGAGCCGCTGGGACTATGACTACACAGGCGGCGACCCCAAAGGCGCGCTGATGGAAAAGCTCGCCGACAAGCGCGTCGCCATCATCGGCACGGGCGCGACATCGGTCCAGGCCGTGCCGCATCTGGCGCGCGCCTGCAAAGAACTTTACGTCGTGCAGCGCACGCCTTCCTCCGTCGATGTACGCGCCAACAAGCCGATCGATCCGGAATGGTTCGAAAGCATCGCGACGCAGGGTTGGCAAAAGCGTTGGCTTGAAAACTTCACGGCCAATCAGGGCGGCGACCTCGCGGAAGAAGACCTTGTGATGGACGGTTGGACGGACCTTTCGCGCCGCATCCGCTCCAAGATCATGGAACTGCCGCGCGATCAGATGACGCCGAAGAACATGCTGCTGGCGTTCGAGGATTCCGACTTCGAAAAGATGGAAGAAATCCGCGCCCGCGTTGACAGCATCGTCAAGGACCCGGACACAGCGCAGAACCTCAAGGCCTGGTATCGCCAGCTCTGCAAACGACCCTGCTTCCACGACGCCTATCTACAGGCCTTCAACACGCCGGGCACGCATCTCATCGACACCAATGGCCAGGGCGTCGAAAAAATTACCGACAAGGGCTTTGTCGTCGCAGGCAAGGAATATGAAGTCGATTGCATCATCTATGCGTCGGGCTTTGAAGTCGGCACAGAGTATACGCGGCGCGCTGGCTTCGACATGACGGGCCGCGATGGGCTCAAGCTCTCCCAGGCCTGGGCCGACGGCATGCGCACCAAGCACGGCATTCATGTGCATGGTTTCCCCAATGCCTTCATCGTGCAGCCGACGCAGGGCGCCAACCTCATTTCCAATATTCCGCACAATCTGACGGAAGCGGGCGCGACCATTGCGGCGATCGTCAAGCACACCATTGATGACGGCTTCAGGGAAGTGGAAGTCACGAAGCAGGCTCAGGATGAATGGGTTGAGCTTCTGCTGACAAGCACGGGACGCATGATCGGTTCGCCCGATTGCACGCCGGGCTATTACAACAATGAAGGGCAGGATCCGGGACCTGCGGCGAAGCTCAATGTCGGCTATCCCGCTGGCGCAACGGCCTATTTCAAATATCTCGACGCGTGGCGCAAATCAGGTGAATTTGAAGGTCTGGCGTTCAGCTAGAACTGCAACCTGACGCCGCTTCGCGAGGAGAAACATGGCAGCCAACACCATTTATGAATGGGCGCAGTCGCAACCTGACAAGGCGGCGGTCATTCAAAACGGGCTCGTCTTCAACTATGCCGCCTTCGCGCGCGGCATCGACGCATCGCGACAATTCCTGCAGATGCAAAACCTGCCTGTCGGCAAGGTCGCCATCGTTCTGGCCAAGAGCATCGCGGATTCATGGGTCATTGTTCATGCGCTGAGATCACTGGGTCTCACGACGATCAGTGTGCCAAACATTGCGACGGCACATGATCTGAAGATCAACGACGTCGCCTGTGTAGTAACCACGCAATCAGAACTCTCCACCCAGCAATTGCGTGAAGGCGACCTCAAAGGCCTGCCGCTTGTCGTGATCCCCAACGCGACCTATGCGGGCGTATTCAGCGGCGACATTCCGCTCCCCATCGAGAATGCACCGCCGCTGGGTGGGCACATTCTCTACACGTCGGGCACCACCGGCACCTACAAGAAAGTCCTGATGGCGGGCGCATGCGAAGAGGCGCGCAACGAGGCGCGAGCGGCTTCGCAAGGCTATGGCAACAATGCCGTCGATCACGGCATAGGCTTCGGTATCTGGTCCGGTGCGGGCTTCAAACAGCCATCGGCAATCTGGCATGTCGGCGGCACGCAGATCTTCGATCAGCGACCCGATGTCGCCGACCATTTCCTTGAAAATCGTTTCACGAAGACCGGGGCCTTGCCGATCTTCATGGAACAAGTGCTCAGACGCCAGGACGAGCGCAACGATCACCGCCCTCCGCCTTTCGAATTCGAATTCAGCCACTCAGGCGGGTTCATGACCAAGCGTCTCGCCGATCGGGTCATGGAACGGCTGACGCGCCAGATGCTTGTCGTCTATAGCGC
>JBAQNC010000079.1:0-2863 GCA_049303435.1 Parvibaculum sp.
CGGTCCGGAACATCCACTTATTAGCTACGCGCACGAGATTGACGCCGCGCGGTTCGTAAAGCGTCTGAAGATCCTCGATGACTGCGCCCACATCCGTGCCTTCGGGAAGGCGACTGGCAATGCTGTCGATGTCCAGCGGCTCGGTCGCGGCAAACAGCAGGGCTTCAGCCATGCGCATGAGCTGGGCATGATCCGTGGCGTTGGCGGGAAACTTTACGACCTCGGCCGAGGGCGCATCATCGTCCTCGCCTTCGTCGTCGCTCGCCTCATCTTCATCTGACGTCGCGAAGTCCGTATCCGGCGCAAAATCTTCCTCGTCACCGGGTTCATCGGTGATCTGAGCATCAATCTCGACTTCCGTTTCGTCGATTCCGGTCTCTGGCGCATCCGTCATGGATTCTTCCATTGTCATTCGTCGTTTTGCTCGCCGTCATCGGGGAGTTCAGCCGTATTTTCTGCCTCCCGCAATATCCTGCGCCGCATGAAGAGTGGCTGATAAGCCCCTGATTGTCTTATTTCAACCTCGCCGTCCTTGGCCAGCACCAGCGCGGCGCTAAAAGTACTGGCCAGTGCCGAACGACGAAGCTCCGGACTCATCTGTTCGCTCGGCAGATAGACATCGATGCGACCCCAGTCGAACATCATGCCCAGCATGTTCTCGAGCCGCTTGCGCGCCGTTTCGATCGCCATGATCGGCAGGCGCTTGGGCTCCCAATGAACATTGTGGGTCTTGAGACGCTGATCGGAATAGGACTTCAGGAGTTCATAGAGCGTTCCCTGATATTCGCTTGTTCTGACGACACGAATGCCTTCTGGAGCGCCGCGCTGGAACATATGCACACCCAGACGTTGGCGAGCGAAAATGGCTTGCGAGGCGTTGCGCATGGCTTCCAGGCGCTGAAGCTGGAAGGCCAGACGCGCTGCCATTTCGGCCCCGGAAGGCCCTTCCTCCTCCTCGGGAGGAGGCAGCAGCAGACGGGATTTCAGATAGGCAAGCCATGCCGCCATGACCAGATAGTCGGCCGCAAGATCAAGCTCCATCCTATGGGCGCTATTGATGAATTCGAGATATTGCTCGGCCAGTGCCAGAATGGAAATATGGGTAAGGTCGACCTTCTGGTTGCGCGCGAGCGCCAGCAAAACGTCCAGAGGACCTTCAAAACCATCGAGATCGACAATCAGCGAAACGCTGGGTTTGGCTTCGGCATCGCCACGCGGAATGCTGTCGTCGAAAGGCGCGGTGCCGGACTCAGCCGTTTGTGCGCCCTGCTCATCGCTGGGGGGCGGCGCCTCGGCGTCAGCCTCATTGTTATGTGAGGTCGTTTCCTGCATACGGCCTGTGTCTTCTGAACGTCACTGTCTTGCTGGCTACCCCGCGCGACGGGCCCCATTCCTGTCGCATCCGCTCACGTCACGCGATCGTCATTTGAGCTGATCGGTCCTTATACCCCGCAGCCAGAGAGCGGGGTACCCAGTTTCGCATTTATCCCCAGAAAGCGCCCATCAACGCGGCAAACCGTTCAAGACCCGCCTTTTCGTCGAATTCCTGCGGCAGGCCCAAATGGTCGCTTGCCGCGCTTGCGCGCCGCAAGGCGTCTCCGGCCAGAATGGGGGTTTCTGCGGCTACCTGTTCCATTTCCTTCATATCGCCGTTGCAATGAAGGGCGATGTCGCAACCAGCATGGATGCTCGCATGGGTCCGTTCGGCGATGGTTCCCGCAAGTGCCTGCATCGACACGTCGTCGGACATCAGCATTCCATCGAAGCCGATCACAGTCCGAATGATGTCGTTGATGAGTTTTCTCGAGGTAGTGGCCGGGTTTTTTGTATCGATGGCCGAATAGACGACATGGGCCGTCATGGCGATCGGCAAATGAGCCAGCGCCCGAAAGGGGGCAAAATCCGTTGCATCCAGTGTTTTCACATCGGTATCGACAATCGGAAGGCTTAAGTGGCTGTCGACGCCCGCGCGACCATGTCCGGGGATATGTTTCATCACCGGCAGGACGCCTCCTTCGAGCAGCCCCTCCGCTGCCGCTCGCCCCAGCGCAATGACGCTTTCGGACGTTTCGCCATAGGCCCTGTCGCCAATGACGTCATGGGCGCCGGGAACCGGAATATCGAGGACCGGCAGGCAGTCGACATTGATCCCCGCCGCATAGAGTTCCGACGCCATCAACTGGCTTGCGAGCCTGGCGGCGTCCAGCCCCTCTTCAGGCGATCTTGCATAGAGGTCGCCATAGCGTCGTCCCGGTGGATAGGCCCGCCAATGTGGCGGGCGAAAACGCGCGACGCGTCCGCCTTCCTGATCGATCAGGATGGGCAGATCGTCTCGTCCCGTAAGTTCGCGCAATTCAGTTGTCAACCTAAGCACTTGCGCCCGATTTTCAATGTTGCGTGCAAACAGGATGAAGCCCCACGGAGAGGCATCGGAAAAGAAAGACCGTTCCGCGTCCGTGAGACTATTTCCCGCGCAACCATATATTGCGGCGCTGACCGGCATTATTTTGTCCTGACAAAACAGGCCTGCTTCTTGGCCGACAGGTCGTCGCAAAGCGTCGTTGCGTCGGCCTTGGAAAGGTAGCCGGCGCGCAGACGATAGTAGATGCCCTTGTCTCCAAGATCCGCTTTCTGGATATCGGGCGCGAGTGACTTCAGCGACGGGAACTTGTTCTGCAACTTGGCAAAGGCAGCCCGGGCGGAAGGCTCATCGCGGAAGGCTGCAAGCTGGATGACATACCCGCCGTTGGTCGCTGCGGGAGCCGAAGCCGGTGCAGGTTTTGCGGGTGTCACAGGTGCTGGCTTCACAACAATAGTCTCGGGGGTTGCCTCAGGCACAGTCACCGGCACATCAGATGTGGAC
>JBAQNC010000080.1:0-3701 GCA_049303435.1 Parvibaculum sp.
GAGATCAAGCATCGGGTACTGGTGCTCGACGGGGCGATGGGCACGATGATCCAGGGTTATGGGTTGACGGAAGCCGATTTCCGCGGCGACCGTTTCAAGAATCATCCGGTTGATCTTAAAGGTGACAATGAGCTGATCGGATTGGTTCGGCCCGATATTCTGCGCGAAATTCATCTTAAATATTTTCGGGCCGGCGCCGATATTGCCGAGACCAATACGTTTGGAGCGACAGTCATTGCCCAAGCGGATTATCAGCTTGAGTCTGTTTCCTATGAAATGAATGTCGAGAGTGCTCGCATTGCGCGCGAAGCCGCCGACATTGCCGAAAACGAAACGCCGGGCCGCATATGCTATGTGTCGGGCGTTCTCGGTCCGACCAATCGCACGGCCTCTATCTCGCCCAAAGTCAGCGATCCGGGGTTTCGCAATGTCACCTTTGATGATCTGCGTGAAGCTTATAAGGAGTCGACGCGCGGCCTCATTGAGGGCGGCGCGGACCTCATTCTGGTCGAGACGATCTTCGATACGCTTAACGCCAAAGCAGCCTTGTTCGCCGTATCGGAAGTCTTTGAAGAACTGGGCATTGAACTTCCGATCATGATTTCAGGCACCATCACCGATATGTCCGGACGACTTCTCTCTGGCCAGACGCCGGAAGCATTCTGGAATTCGGTAAGCCACGTAAAGCCGTTTTCCATCGGCCTCAACTGCGCCTTGGGTGCGAAGGAAATGCGGCCCCATGTTCACACGCTGGCGACTGTTGCAGGCGTGAATGTGAGCGCGCATCCCAATGCCGGTTTGCCGAACGAGATGGGCGAATATGACGAAAGCCCTGAACAGATGGCGACGCTTGTCAGCGAGTTTGCTGCATCTGGTCTCGTCAACATCGTTGGCGGTTGCTGCGGCACCACGCCTGAACATATTCACGCGATTGCCGAGGCGGTGAAGAAGCTGCCACCGCGCGACTTGCCCGAAATCGAGCCGCGTTTGCGCTTGTCGGGTCTTGAACCTTTCACCGGCGCTTGATCCGAAGAGATAAAGAGAAAATTTCGCTATGACTCAATCGACAGCCAGTTTCATCAATGTCGGCGAACGCACCAACGTCACCGGATCGGCCAGATTCAAGAAGTTGATCGTCGAAGGACGTTTCGATGAGGCGCTTGCGGTTGCGCTCCAGCAGGTGGAGAGCGGCGCGCAGATCATCGATATCAATATGGATGAAGGCATGCTCGACAGCGAGCAGGCGATGGTGCGCTTTCTCAATCTGATTGCGGCAGAGCCCGATATTGCGCGCGTTCCGATCATGATCGATTCTTCAAAATGGTCGATCATCGAAGCCGGATTGAAATGCGTGCAAGGCAAGGCGATTGTGAATTCGATCAGCCTGAAGGAAGGCGAGGAAGCCTTCCTCGACCATGCGCGTAAAGTCATGCGTTATGGCGCAGCGGCTGTCGTCATGGCCTTCGACGAGGACGGGCAGGCCGATACCGCCAATCGCAAGTTCGAGATTTGCGAGCGTTCCTATCGTCTGCTGGTCGACAAAATCGGCTTCCCGCCTCAGGACATTATCTTCGACCCGAATATTTTTGCGGTCGCGACGGGTATTGAGGAACACAATAATTACGGTGTCGAATTCATCGAGGCGACGCGCCGCATCAAGCAGAATCTGCCGCATGCGCATGTGTCGGGTGGCGTCTCCAACGTCTCCTTCTCGTTCCGCGGCAACGAGCCCGTGCGCGAAGCCATGCATTCGGTGTTCCTCTATCATGCCATTCAGGCGGGCATGGATATGGGCATTGTCAATGCTGGCCAGCTTGCCATCTATGACGAGATTGAGCCGGAATTGCGTGAGCGTGTCGAGGATGTGATCCTCAATCGTCGCGAGGACGCAACAGAACGCCTTCTTGAAATTGCTGAGCGCTTCAAGGGCGAAGCGGGCAAGAAGAAAGAAGAAGATCTGAGCTGGCGCGAACTGCCGGTGAAGGAGCGTCTCACCCATTCGCTCGTCAAGGGCATCAACGCCTTTATCGAAGAGGATACGGAAGCCGCGCGCGCCGAGGCGGAAAAGCCGCTTGACGTTATCGAAGGCCCGTTGATGGACGGCATGAATGTCGTCGGCGACCTGTTCGGCTCAGGCAAGATGTTCCTGCCGCAGGTGGTGAAGTCTGCTCGTGTGATGAAGCAGGCGGTAGCCTATCTTCTGCCTTTCATGGAGGAGGAGAAACGTCGGACAGGCGCCGAGCAGAACAAGGCCGCTGCGCGCATTCTCATGGCGACGGTCAAGGGCGACGTGCATGACATCGGCAAGAACATTGTCGGCGTCGTGCTCCAGTGCAACAATTTCGAGGTGATCGATCTTGGCGTCATGGTGCCTGCCGCGACCATCCTTGAGCGCGCACGCGAAGAGAAGGTCGATGTCATCGGGCTTTCCGGTCTCATCACGCCGAGTCTGGACGAGATGTGTTATGTGGCCGCCGAGATGGAGCGACAGGGTTTCGACATTCCGCTGCTTATTGGCGGCGCCACGACCAGCCGTATCCATACGGCGGTTAAGGTCAATCCCAACTACAAGAAGGGGCAGGCGATCTATGTCACCGACGCCAGCCGTGCGGTGGGTGTCGTTTCGCAATTGATCTCGCCGCAGACCAAGGTGAAATACATCGACGATGTGCGTGCCGAATACGCCAAGATGGCGGCAGCTCACGCTAATGCGCGTGCGACGAAGGCGCGTCAGACGCTCGAGGCTGCGCGCGAAAACCGCCCCAAGATCGACTGGTCCGGTTACAAGCCCGTCAAACCGACATTTCTCGGCACGAAAGTATTCGAGGATTATCCGCTTGAGGAACTCGTGCCCTATATCGACTGGACGCCGTTCTTTGCGACCTGGGAGCTTGCCGGTCATTACCCGCAAATTCTCAACGACGACAAGATCGGCGAGGCTGCGCGTTCGCTTTTTGCCGACGCTCAGGAAATGCTGAAGCAGATGGTCGAGGAGAAGTGGCTGAAAGCCTCTGCTGTCATCGGCTTCTGGCCTGCCAATCAGGTCGGCACGGATGACATCGAACTTTATACCGATGACACGCGCGGTGAGACGCGCGCCTTGCTTCATTCTTTGCGTCAGCAGATGGTGCGCGGCAAATCCGAGCGCGCCAATATGGCGCTCGCCGATTTTGTCGCGCCCAAGGAAAGCGGCGTTGCTGACTATATCGGTGGATTTGCTGTAACGACCGGTCATGGCGAGGATGAAATCGCCAAACAATTCGCTGACAAGCTCGACGACTACAAGTCGATCCTCTCCAAGGCGCTGGCCGACCGTCTCGCCGAAGCCTTTGCCGAGCGTATGCATGAGCGGGTGCGCCGCGAGTTCTGGGCCTATGCGCCGGAGGAGAACCTGAGCAAGGAAGAGTTGATCGCGGAAAAATATCAGGGTATTCGCCCGGCGCCCGGCTATCCGGCTCAGCCCGATCACACGGAGAAGAAGACCTTGTTTGAACTTCTCGACGCCGAAGCCAAGGCAGGCATCAAGCTTACCGAGAGCTATGCCATGTGGCCGGGCGCTGCGGTCAGCGGCTTTTATTTCAGCCACCCGCAGTCTGAATATTTCGGCGTCGGTCGTATCGAGCGTGACCAGGTGGTGGACTATGCCAAACGCAAGGGCATGGCGCTGTCGGAATGCGAACGCTGGCTTGCGCCGATCCTCA
>JBAQNC010000081.1:0-8584 GCA_049303435.1 Parvibaculum sp.
TTCCCATATAGAGGACGCGGTCCGAACGATCGAGGCCTTGCAGCGAGGCGAGCGGGCGGCCCGTGTAGCGATATTCGCTGTCGTAGTCGTCCTCCAGACTCCAGGCGTTTGCTTCGCGCGCGAATTCCAGCAGTTCAAGCCGCCGTTGCAACGAGAGTGTGGAGCCCAAAGGAAACTGGTGTGAGGGCGTGACGTAGATGAGCCGCGGCGTCGGGGCGAGCTTGCGTCCATCATTCACGTTGATGCCCTCATCATCCACGGGCACGGGAACGATGTCAGCGCCCGCGCCGATGAAGGCGCCGCGCGCACCAAGATATCCGGGGTCTTCCAGCCAGACCTGATCGCCGGGATCGACCATCATCTGGGCGGCCAGCATCAGGGCGGCCTGGGCGCCGGTCGTGACGATCACCTGTTCGGCTTTGCAGACCACGCCGCGCGCCGCGCCCGAAGGCGGCTCCACAATGTCATCGGGAAAAGATCGATGGCGGGCAAGCGCCCGCTGGCAAGCGTCCTTCGAGAATGGCGTCGCGCAAGGCGTCATAGAGTTGGCGGTAAAGCGGCGCGTCGGCGGTGGGGTCCAGATCGATCGTGCCGAGAGGCAGGGGCGTATGTGGCAAGGATCAGCTCCTCATATCTGGCTCCATATTAGTTGCTCAAATGGACCTTCCGATAGGACCATTTTGCGATATCTCTCCTCGGATCAAATCTTGCGAAGGCAAATCTGGAGAAGGCAAATCTGGCGAAGGAATGTGAAGATGAGCGAGTTTTCGACGGCGGCGGCCTATCGCGCGCGGCAGGCCCCGGCGCGGACGTTGTTTGTCGAGCGCGTCAGGGTCGGGCGGTCGGCTGAGGTCCGCGCGCCCAACGCACAGGAGTTGAAGGCCACCGATGTGCTGGCGATCCCGCTCGAACTGGTCGTCGCCAAGATGCGTGTCGGCGGCCCGCTTGACGACGAGGCCGACCTGTCGTTGCCGGTCTGGGCGGGTGTCGTGCCGATCACGCGCGCTTATGGGACGCCCATCGACGCCTGAGGGAAAAATTCACGTTGAATCTTGCCGGTTTGGCGTCGGATGCGGCGTTTGGGCACCGCTCGGCTGTTGCGCCTCGGCCCAAGCAGGCATAGGTTTCAGCCGTTTTGACCAGCCTTTCAACATTCAGGAGCATACCATCATGGCCTTCCTTTCGGACTCGCTCAAGCGCATCAAGCCGTCGGCGACCATTGCCGCGACTCAGAAGGCGCGCGACCTGAAAGCGCAGGGCGTCGATGTGATCGGCCTGGGCGCGGGCGAACCTGATTTTGATACGCCGGACAATATCAAGGCCGCCGCCATCGAGGCGATCAAGCGCGGCGAGACGAAGTACACCGCCGTCGGTGGCATCGACGAGCTGAAGCAGGCGATTGCGGCGAAGTTCAAGCGCGAGAACGAACTCGACTATACGCCCGCGCAATGTTTCGTCGCGCCCGGCGGCAAGCCGATCATCTACAATGCCATGGCGGCGACGCTGAACCCCGGCGATGAAGTCATCATTCCCGCGCCCTATTGGGTTTCCTATCCCGACATCGTCTCGATGCTCGGCGGCACGCCCGTGTTTGTCGAAGCGGGCATGGATACAGGCTTCAAGTTGCAGCCGGACGTGCTGGAAAAGGCGATCACGCCCAAGACCAAATGGTTCTTTTTCAACTCGCCGTCGAACCCGACGGGCGCGGCCTATACGGCTGACGAATTGAAGAAGCTCACCGATGTGCTGCTGCGCCATCCGCATGTCTGGATCCTGACCGACGACATGTATGAGCATCTCTCCTACGACGGGTTCAAGTTCGCGACGCCCGTGCAGGTCGAGCCGAAGCTCAAGGATCGGACGCTGACGATGAACGGCGTTTCCAAGGCCTATGCCATGACCGGCTGGCGCATCGGCTATTGCGCCGGGCCTGTCGAACTTATCAAGGCGATGACGACGATCCAGAGTCAGTCGACCTCCAATCCGACATCGATCTCGCAGTGGGCGGCGGTCGAGGCCTTGAACGGTCCGCAGGATTTCATTCCCGAACGCGCCGCCGTCTTCAAGGAGCGCCGCGACCTCGTCGTCTCCATGCTCAATCAGGCCAAAGGCATCAAATGCCCGACGCCTGAAGGCGCCTTTTATGTCTATCCGTCATGCGCTGGTTGCATCGGCAAGACGACGCCCAAGGGCAAGCTCATCGAGAACGATCAGGACTTCGTCGAGGCGCTGCTGGAAGAAGAGGGCGTCGCCACCGTGCATGGCGAAGCCTTCGGTCTCTCGCCCTTCTTCCGCATCTCCTATGCGACTTCGACCGAAGCGCTGACCAAGGCTTGCGAGCGCATCCAGCGTTTCTGCGCCAGCTTGAGCTGATCGGCTTTCACAAGACTGACGAAAGGCTCCGCCATGATCCGTGGTGGAGCCTTTTTCATAGGATTTCTGCGGCACACGGAGGGTGTGCCTAAATGTCGCCTCAATTAGAACAATTTTAGATCAGCAGGAAGCGCTATGCTGTCGCCAGATTTCGACGGAGCAAATAACAGGAGGCGCGATCTATGAAAATCGATATCGGCATTTCCGAAAAGGAACGCAAAGAGATTGCCAATGGACTGTCGCGCCTGCTCGCCGACACCTACACGCTTTATCACAAGACCCATTATTATCACTGGAACGTCACCGGGCCGATGTTCAACACGCTGCATCTGATGTTCGAGACGCAGTACAATGAACTCTGGCTCGCCATCGATCTCGTCGCCGAGCGTATCCGTTCGCTCGGCTTCCCCGCGCCGGGCGGCTACAAGGCCTATGCCAAGCTCACCAAGATCGAGGAAGACGACGATGTGCCTTCCGCCGAGCAGATGATCAAGAATCTCGTCAAGGGCCACGAAACGGTCACGCGCACGGCCCGCAGCATTTTCGAAGCTGCCGACGCCGCGCATGACGAACCGACCGCCGACCTGCTGACGCAACGCATGGAGGCGTCCGAAAAGACCGCCTGGATGCTGCGCTCGATGCTTGGTTAGCCATAAGCACTCAATGTGATGGTAAATGACGAGATGCTTGGGCGCAGATGTGTGTCGGGGTTCAGGTTTGAATTGCGTCGCGCGGCTCAAGGTGGTTTGTTTTTTTAGTTCGAAACATAAGCTTCACAAAAATGCGGCTTTCAGTCTGTCAGACAGAAACGGTTCTTCTATGAGCGATTCCAGGGTTACTCCGTTATTGGATAAGTTGAAAAAAGACACTGTCTTTGAAACGCCCGGCAAACCGGTGGGGGACTTTACGTTCAACGCCGGAGTGGCCGATGTTTTTGATGACATGGTGAGCCGTTCGGTGCCGTTCTACGAAGAAATGCAGCGTATGGTCTGTGAACTCGCAGGCGATTTCGCGACACCCAATAGCAATCTTTATGACATCGGTTGTTCGACAGCGACGACCATGCTCGCCATGAACGATGTCGTTGAGCAGTCAGTGAAATTCATTGGTATCGACAATTCCGCCGACATGCTCGCCAAGGCTGAGCAGAAGGTGAAGTCGATGGGCATCAACCGTGTGATGGAGTTTCAGAACGCTGATCTGCATCAGGGATTTTTTGTCGATAATGCCAGCGTCATCTCGATGATACTGACACTCCAGTTTGTTCGACCGCTTTATCGCGAACGCATCACCAAGATGTTTTACGACGGCTTGAATGATAATGGTGCCCTTATCCTGATTGAGAAGCTGACGAGTGAAGACACGATCTTCAACAGGCTTTTCATCGACCACTATTATGATTTCAAGCGCCGTAACGGTTATTCCGAAACGGAAATTGCGAAGAAGCGGGAGGCGCTGGAAAACGTGTTGATCCCGTATCGCCTTGATGAAAATGTTGAGCTTCTTAAAGAAGCAGGCTTCCGCAAAGTGGAGCCGTTTTTCCGTTGGTATAATTTTTGCGGCATTATCGCAGTTAAATGAGAAGTTAATCTAAAATGCAGGATTCTATTATAATCCGTATCGGTAATTTTTTCTTCAAGTACCGAGACGGAATTTTTCCGTTTATCTTTGTGGCGCTTGCGCTGATCGCGGCCCCGCCCAGTAAAGTGTTAGAGAGCGAGCCACTAGAAAACCTGATGGACATTGTGGGTATCGTGGTTGTCGTGGCGGGCCTTGCTTTTCGCGGCCTTGTTATCGGCTATGTCTATATCAAGCGTGGCGGGCTCAATAAGAAAGTCTATGCCGAGAATCTCGTCACCGATGGAATTTTTGGCATCTGCCGTAATCCGCTCTATGTCGGCAACATGCTGATCTATATCGGCGTATTCCTCATGCACGGTGATCCGCTGGTGATGACGCTCGGCATCTGCCTTTTTGCCTTCATCTATCAGGCGATCATTCTCACGGAAGAAAATTATCTGCGAGACAAGTTCTGTGCGGGATTTGAAGCCTATTGCCGCGACGTGCCGCGCTGGGTGCCGCGTTTCTCGCTACTCCCCAAAGCGGTCGAAGGGATGACCTTCAATTTTCGCAAAGTCATCATCAAGGACTACTCGACCATTGCGACGTCGCTCATCGCCATCATTCTCGTTGAGGGCTATGGTGAAGTGGCGACATTGAGCGCTATGCCGAAGGGTGCGGAGCTCAACTATCTCATTTTCCTTGTTGGTCTTCTCCTCAGTGTCGGCCTCGTGGCAGGCGCGATCCGTATCGCCAAGAAGCGCAAATGGATCGTTGACACAATGGTCTGATACCTTCAGTCACGAAAAAGTGAATTGCGGATGAGGCCATGTTGACCGATAAGGTCGGCATGGCCTTTCCCTTGTCCGCTCCCTCTCTGGTGATTTTCGATTGCGATGGCGTGCTCGTCGATACCGAGCAACTCGCCAATCGTCTGCTCGCCCGCGTGCTGACGGAGGAAGGCTTTCCCGTCACTTATGAAGAGAGTCGCCGTCTCTTTGTCGGCAAGACGATGGATGCGGTTTCCGCTCATGTCGTCGCTGAGACGGGGCGTCCCATGCGCGCCGACTGGGTGGATTATATTCGCAACGAAACACTGAAGGCCTTTTCTGCGGGCATCGAGGCCGTGCCCGGCGTGCGCGAGGCGCTGGAAGCCTTGCAGGCGCGCGGCGTTCCCTTCTGCGTCGCTTCATCCGGCAAGTTCGAGAAGATGCGTTTCACGCTTGGCAGTTCGGGCCTTCTGCCCTTGGTCGAGGATCTTCTTTTCAGCGCCGAACAGGTGGCCCAGGGCAAGCCCTGGCCCGATCTCTTTCTCTTCGCTGCAAAGTCGATGGGGCATGAGCCCGCCGATTGTGTCGTCATCGAGGACAGTGTGCCCGGTGTCGAGGCGGCGGTCGCCGCCGACATGCCCGTGCTTGGTTATGCCGGTGATCCGCATACGGATGCCGAGGGCCTCAAAAGAGAAGGCGCCCATGTCTTTCATGACATGTGCGCCTTGACGGGATTGTTGGGAATTAAATGACCCGCCAGATCTTACCTCCCCCTTGAGGGGAGGTGAAAAAAGGGTGAGGGTCTTGCTTGCTTACTCCGCCGCCGCCTGATGGCTTTCCTGTGCGGCGAGCCAGCGTTCCGTCTCAAGCGCCGCCATGCAGCCCATGCCTGCCGCCGTCACCGCCTGACGATAGATGTCGTCGGTGACGTCGCCGGCGGCAAAGACGCCGGGGATGTTCGTGGTCGCCGTGCCTGGCACAACCTTGAGGTAGCCGCCCGGCTTCATGTCGAGCTGGCTTTCGAAGAGTTCGGTTGCAGGCTTGTGGCCGATGGCGATGAAGACGCCGTGGGCGGGGAGTGTTTTCACTTCGCCGGTCTTGAGGTTCTTGATGCGCGCGCCCGTGACGCCCATCGGGTCGCTGTCGCCGACGATTTCCTCGACCGCGCTGTCCCAGACCACTTCGATCTTTGGGTTCTTGAAAAGGCGTTCCTGCATGATCTTTTCGGCGCGGAAGCTGTCGCGGCGATGCACGACCGTCACCTTGGAGGCGAAATTCGTGAGGAACAAGGCTTCCTCGACAGCGGTATTGCCGCCGCCGATCAGCAGCACTTCCTTGCCGCGATAGAAGAAGCCGTCGCATGTCGCGCAGGCCGAGACGCCGAAGCCCTGAAATTTCTGCTCCGACGGCAGGCCCAGCCATTTGGCTTGCGCGCCCGTCGCGACGATGACCGCGTCGGCGGTGTAGATCGTGCCGCTGTCGCTCGTCAGGCGGAAGGGGCGGGCGCCGAGTTCGGCCTTTGTGATCGTGTCGGCGACGATATTGGTGCCGACGTGGCGCGCCTGCGCTTCCATCTGCTCCATCAGCCAGGGGCCCTGAATGGCCTCGGCGAAGCCCGGATAGTTTTCGACTTC
The DNA here is from genome assembly GCA_049303435.1 of Parvibaculum sp. Taxonomy (GTDB): domain Bacteria; phylum Pseudomonadota; class Alphaproteobacteria; order Parvibaculales; family Parvibaculaceae; genus Parvibaculum. The sequence continues at coordinate 6,338 of JBAQNC010000081.1, forward strand.
CGTGGTGATGGTGAGCTGGCCGCCGGGCTGGATGCCCTGGATGAGGGTGGGTTCCAGCATGGCGCGGGCCGCATATATGGCGGCTGTATAGCCTGCCGCGCCGCCGCCGATGATGATGACTTTTGAATGTTTTGTTTCGGACATGATGTTCACTTCAACGATTGGGCGGGTTGGACAAGGCGACATTCGAAGGGGGGCCGCAGCACCCCCAATATAGGGAAGCTGCGGCCAGATCGAAAGGCTTGAGCCCCAATGGGCGCTTCAGAGCGCTTCGGCGTGGGCGCCGAGGTAGGAGGCGACGCCCGAGGCGTCTGCCTTCATGCCTTCGTCGCCCTTGTTCCAGCCTGCGGGGCAGACTTCGCCATTTTCCTCGTGGAACTGTAGCGCATCGACCATGCGTAGCGCCTCGTCCGCATTGCGGCCCAGCGGCAGGTCGTTGACGAGCTGGTGGCGCACGATGCCTTCGCGGTCGATCAGGAAGGTGCCGCGCAGCGCCACGCCCTGATCCTCGATCAGCACGTCATAGTCGCGCGCGATCTGCTTGGTCATGTCTGCGATCATGGGGAATTTGACCGGGCCGAGGCCGCCATCCGCAGGCGCGGTATTGCGCCAGGCGCTATGCGTGAACTGGCTATCCACGGAGACCGCAACGACCTTTACATTCAGGGCTTCGAATTTCGGCACGCGGTTCGAATAGGCGAGGATTTCCGACGGGCAGACGAAGGTGAAATCCAGCGGGTAGAAGAAGACGAGGCCATAGGACCCCTTGAGGTGGGCCTTGAGGTTGAAGTCCTCAACGATATCGCCGTTAGCAAGCACGGCGGCGGCGGTGAAATCTGGGGCGGCTTTGCCGACGAGAACGCTCATAAATGGCTCCTGAACTTGGACTTTGGGGAGTGGTCTGGAATACCTCCAGCCTTATTGTTGTTATTTAGACTTATTCTAAATTAAATTCAAGCCTCGTGTTGCGGTGCGACAAAATGTTCATCATCCCTGAATCCGGAAAATAGGGAATGATGAACTTGTGGGCTGGCCTCGCTTGCTATTATCTCCGCCTTCAGGGGTTTGTTCGGGGGCAGAATGCAGCAGTCAAGATTGAGGATCGTGCAGGCGATCTTCACCAATGGATTCGCCGGTTCCGAGCGGATCACCGTCGAATTGTGCAACAGTCTGGCCGAACACCATGACGTATTGTTGCTTGTTTCCAGCGATGCCGACGAACATGTCGGTCATTCCATTCTCGAACATGTTTCCGAAAAAGTCAGAGTTCAGAAGATCCCGCGCGGGTTCCGCCATTTGCGCGTCGCGCTGGCGGTCTGGCGGTCTGGCGTTTCAAGGCCGATGTCTATCATGCGCATCTGGGCCGCGCGATCGACTATGCGCGGTTTTTGCCCGCCGGCGTCCGTCGCATCGCCACATGGCATATGGGCCGTCCCATCAAGGCCAGGTGGCTCGACGGCGTTGTGCTGATTTCAGAATGGCAGAAGTCTCTTTTGCCTCCAAAGAGCAAGCTTGCCCATTGTGTCGTCAACAACTGGGTTTCGCATTTTCCGCCCCCTGATTCAGCGCGACTGACGGCATTGCGTCAGGAGCTTGATATTGGCGAGCGTGATTTTGTCGCCGGTTTTGTCGGGCGGCCTTCGCCTTACAAGGGTGTCAGGGAGTCGGTTGAGGCCTTTCGTCTCTGGGCGAAGGAAGACGCGCATTTTCTCGTCGTGGGCGGCACAGTGGAAGGCGTGCAATTTCATGAGAAGACGGGCAATCCGAACATTCACGCCATGGGCTATCGCACCGATGTGCGCGACATCTATTCGCTTCTCGATTGCATGGTGGCCCCGTCCTATGCCGAGCCTTTCGGGCTCGTGGTGATCGAGGCCATGCGGGCAGGTTGCCGCGTCATCGTGCGCGACACATGCGGGCTTCATGATATCGCTGCCGCCAATGCCGATGTTATCGCTGTGCCAACCAGTGATCCCGCCGAGATTCTCGAAGCGCTGAAGCGCGCCTATGCCCTGCGCGACACCCCCCCAAGCTACGACATGTCGCCTTACGAAAAAGCCGATCGCGTCGCAGATATCGAGGCGTTTTATCGGACGTTGTGAACTGTTTTTTCTCGAACAAAAATAGAACAAATGTTTGCCCGCTGGGTTGAATTCTGTCAACTTGTCAAAAATCGACACAGATATGATTCGGGGGCGACATGGCGAGGATCAGGCGGACAAAATTCACGGTCTTGCGGGAACGCGC
>JBAQNC010000082.1:0-1895 GCA_049303435.1 Parvibaculum sp.
TAAGATCGCGCCCGGATTTAGAGGTTCAGGAAATTCATGAAACGTCATCGGCTCATATGCGCCACGCTGTGTCTTTCCGCTTTTGCCACGCTTGCAAGCGCGGCGCAGGCGGCGGACAACAAGGACACCTATGCGCCGGGCACGCGCAAGGGACCCTTTGTGGCAAGCGACCGCTCGCTCACCGATCTGGCGCGCGAGGGCTATGAGATCCGCGGCAATCTGGGCACGGCGCTGGTGCTGCAGAAAGGCCCGTCGATCTATAGCTGCATGATCCCGCCGGACCCGGAGCATCTTTCCTATCGCAGCTATTTCGTCTGCTCGGAGCTGAAGGAAATGCGCGACGGCAGCGCGCCAAAAGAGCCGCCGCAGACATTGCCCAAGCTGAAAATGGATTTGCCGACGCTCAAGATGGAAAAGCCCTGAGAGCGGCGCACGACACTTCAAAAAATCAACCAACCAAAATAAAACATCAGGGAGTGAATTGATGGCTTACAAACCTTTTGACCTGAGCGGCAAGGTGGCGCTGGTGACGGGCGGCAATGGCGGCATCGGCCTCGGCATGGCGGACGCCATGGCACAGGCAGGCGCAGCGGTTGCGATCTGGGGCACCAACGAAGAAAAGAACGCCAGGGCCGAAGCGCAGCTGAAAGCCCACGGCGTAAAGACCTATACGCGCAAGGTGGATGTGTCGGACGAGCAGCAGGTGGTGGACGGCGTGGGCGAAACGCTGAAGGCGCTCGGCCGCGTCGACAGCGTGTTCGCCAATGCCGGCGTCGGCTTCGGCTCGCCCTCTTTCACGGAAATGAAAACCGAAACCTATCGCAAGACGTTGGCCGTCAATCTCGACGGCGTCTTCTTCACGCTGCGCGAGACGACGAAGCATATGGTCGAGCGCTCCAAGATGGGCGACACGGGCGGTTCGCTCGTCGGCGTCGCAAGCCTCGCGGCGATCGAAGGCGCGGCGCGCAATCAGGCCTATGCGGCGACCAAGGGCGCGGTCATCTCGATGATGAAAAGCTGCGCCGTCGAATTCGCGCGCTATGGCATTCGCGCCAATTCGATCCTGCCCGGCTGGATCGCGACCGACATGACGTCGAACGCACAGGAAAGCACGGCCTTTGCCGAAAAGGTCATTCCCCGCGTACCGGCGCGTCGTTGGGGTGAGCCTGGCGACTTTGGCGGCGTGGCGATCTATCTGGCGTCCGACGCCTCGTCCTACCATTCGGGCGATACATTCGTGATCGACGGCGGCTACGCGATCTTCTGAGTTTTCAGAAAAGCAAGACCCTCACCCTCCGCGCCCAAGCGGGCGCTCCTCCCTCTCCCAGAGGGAGAGGGTCAAGTGAAACAATTCTTTCTAGCCCTCTCCCTATGGGAGAGGGTTGGGTGAAGGTCTTATGCGGCCCGTCTCCTGCATCCCTTTCCTTCCGACCGGAGATTTCCGGCGGAAGGAAAAAAATGCGACGCGGAATGACACGCATCATGTCCATATTCGGGACAGGCCGACGCGTAAGCGCCAGTTTGGCGCTTGCGTTGACGCTCGCGCTTGCGCCCGTGAATGCTCAGGCGGGCAGTTTCGAGAACGGGCTGATGCGGCTTGCGGAAATCCTTGGCTCCATCCATCACCTGCGCAATATCTGCGGCGCCAATGACGGTCCGCTGTGGCGCAACAAGATGATCGACATGATGAATGTCGCCGAGCTTTCCGCGCCCGACCGCAAGAAGATCATCTCGCATTTCAACGACGCCTTCTACAGCGCCCGCACGCGCTATCCCGATTGCACCACTGATGCGGCGCGGCGGGCGAATCTGCTGTTCAACGAAGGGCACCGACTCGCAAAAAAGCTCGCAAGCGAGCGAAGGGACGCCGCGTCCCTCTTTTGATCGTGGCTGAT
>JBAQNC010000083.1:0-2189 GCA_049303435.1 Parvibaculum sp.
GTCGAAGGCTTCATGACGATAAAAGCGAGCACATTCTATCTCTTTCAGAATGACTACGCCCTCCCACTCATTCCCTACAAGCTTGGCGCCTATATGGCGACGTTCAATGAACATGTATTTTCGATATTGATCCTCCTCGGGCTCGCCACACGTTTCAGTTCGTTGGTACTTCTCGGCATGACCTTGGTTATCGAAATTTTTGTCTATCCGGATGCCTATGTTGTCCACCTCACATGGGCCTCCATGCTGGTGTACCTGATTGCCCGTGGACCGGGAGCCCTGTCACTCGACTATTTGTTAAAGACCAAATTCCAGACCAACAAGGGGTGAACGGAAATGGATTTGCAGATGGACGACGAACAGTTGGAGTCACTTGCGATGGCGGCCGCTGAGGTTGTCGATTGCATGCGCGTCCTGACCAAGTCGGGATCCAATCTCGTCGCAGAGGTGCTCGACGGGCACGAGTTCATCGAATTTGAACACTACCCCCCCAATGACGTCTTGGACCGCGAAACGGGCGCACAATATTACTTCCACGCCCACCCTCCGGAGAGGGGCACGTGGAATGACTATGGCCATTTCCATCTATTCATCCGGGGTGATGGAATTCCCGAAGGCGCCAAACCCGCCGCGCTCTCATTTCCTCAGCCGCCGCGAGAGATAGCCGACAACATCTGCCACCTGATCGCCATCTCGATGGACCGATCAGGACGGCCCGTCCGCTTATTCACGACCAACCGATGGGTCACGGCAGAAACATGGTTTGCTGCATCAGATGTCATCGAAGTGCTTGATCGGTTTGTTGTCGACCTGTCCTGGCCGTCATGGCCGCTCAACAGATGGCTGACCGCCATGCTTGTTCTCTACCGGCCTCACATCGAGAGACTCGTAGAAGAGCGCGACCGCATCGTCGATGCCCATCAAGCGGCGTATCCGCAATCGGACGTTTTTGAGGATCGCGCGCTTGAGGTGACATCAGGTATCGACATCAATCTGGAAGATCGGCTGACCGAAGTCCGTGTCATGCTTGGCATGGATTAACGGTCAACCGTTCGTTCTTCAGGCTTCGCCACGCGCGGGATAGTTCTTTTCCGTGACAAACTTGATAGCGCCCGCAAGTTCGGCAAAGCTCGGGCGCGTAAATGGCATCGTCTGGATTGACGCTGCGTAGAGGCTTTGATCTGGTTTCACCAGAAAGAGGCCTGGCTCGAGAAACTCTGCGGGTTCCTGATCCGAAAGTGCAGTGGAGACGTAAAGGCCCCATTGACGTCCCAGGCTAATCGGCATGTCGTAGGCAATGTCGAGCCTGTCAAGCTTCCAATCGCTCTTGGCCTTTTCTGCACGCTCTGCATTGTCCGAAGTGACCGCAATGGCGCGAACGCCGAGAGCATCGAACTCATCGATGCGACGGTTGAGATCGGACAAATAGTTCTTGCATATGGGGCAATGAAGACCGCGATAGACAACAACCATTGTGAAGGCCTGGGGTGTCTGTTCGGAGAGAACAAACCGCCCTCCTCCAGCAGTATCGAGAGCGATATCGGGCACCATTTGCCGCGGCGTTACTGGCATCAGTATATTTCCTTCTGTGGGGACAAAAATGGATCAGGCCTCCAGAGGAGACCGCAGCTTCCATCTCAAGATCATGCGACCGCCCATTCCTGCAACAATAGACAGCAAGCAGACCGTTCCCACCTGCCAAACAAGCACCATGATGCTCACGTCTTGTGGATGGAAGAGACGTAAACCGAAATCTGCAACAGCCGAAGCTGCCAGAGCGCCAAGAGCAATAGATAAACGCGGCGAAATTGGCGCGCCACGACGCAGCATCAGCACCATCAAGACCGCCGGGCCAAAGCCCGTGACGACAATGCCGGGAAAGCATTGCCAGTCAGCCGTAATCTGCGCCATCAGATTGCCCGTCGTCGCCCACGCCTCGTAGCAACCAAGCGCCAAAGCGCCCAGCCACAGGCTTGCGGGGAGCAGCGGCATAGCATGTTCCCAACGCGGTCGCCCAGGCACCACAGCGCAGAAGGCGGCGGTCGCTGCCATCAGGCCGGTCAGAAGCGTCGCCCCCTGCTCTACGAGCCACCGTGCATCGACAAACCGCATATCAAGGTCCGTTCTGACACCCATCACGGCCACAATGAGCGCGACCCATAGGGAGGAAAGCGCAAACCACATAGCCA
>JBAQNC010000084.1:0-10027 GCA_049303435.1 Parvibaculum sp.
GACGAGGTCCGCAAGACGATGGATTTCTTCGGCATGAGCGCGGGGGCAGGGGGCTGGCGCATCGCCATCATCGATTCCGCCGACGAAATGAACGTCAGCGCTGAGAACGCGCTTTTGAAGGTGCTGGAAGAACCGCCGCCGCAATGCGCCTTTTTTCTGATTTCGCATCAGCCGGGCCGCTTGCTGCCGACGATCCGCTCCCGCTGCCGCGCATTGCATCTGAAACCGCTTTCCGAAGACGCTATTGCCGATATTCTCGTCGCCAATGAGATCAAGGCGAAACCCGACGAACGCCGCGCCATCGCCCAACTGGCCGACGGCAGCGCGGGTCGAGCCCTCGCCATCGCCGACAGTGGCGGCTTGAGCCTCTATGGCGAAATCGTCTCCCTGCTCATTGACCTGCCGCGCCTTGATGTCAAAGCGTTGCACAAGCTCGCCGACAAGATCGCCCGCCGCGGTGCCGACGAAGCGTGGCACACCGCCATAGAATTGCTAAGTGATTGGCTCCAAAGGATGATCCGGACCGGGGCAGGGATGCCTGTTCAGCCTGATCTCGTCCCCGGCGAAAACGCGGCAATGGCCCGAATGGCCCAAACCGCCGGTCTTGATCGCTGGGTCGAGGTATGGGAAAAGGTCACCGAAACTGTCGCCCGAGCCGAAGCGCTCAACACAGATCGCAAACTTGTGATCCTCAACATATTCTCGATGTTGGAAAGCGTTGCCAACGAGCGCGCCAGCGCGCACCAGAGCGCATAATCGCTTTCCACCCCGCAAGGTTCACGTACACATGGCGTCGACAACACCGACCGAGTTACCACGCTTTTACATCACCACGGCCATCTCATACCCCAATGGCGCGCCGCATATCGGCCATGCCTATGAGCTGATCACGACCGATGTGATCGCCCGCTTCAAGCGGTTGGACGGCTATGACGTGCATTTCGTCACCGGCGTCGATGACCACGGCCAAAAGATGGTGCAGACCGCCAAAGCGCGCGGCATCACGGCTCAGGAGCTTGCCGACGAAATGGCCCCGAAGTTCAAGGCCATGTGCGAACGCCTCAATGCCTCCAACGACGATTTCATTCGCACCGTCGAGAAGCGCCACGAAAAATCCTGTCAGGCTCTCTGGAAAGCCATTGCAGCCAATCCAGGCGGCAAGGCCGGTCCCGACATCTATCTCGGTTCATATTCCGGCTGGTACTCTGTGCGCGACGAAGCCTTCTATGGCGAAGACGAACTCACCAAGGGTGAAAATGGCGAAAGGCTCGCGCCCACGGGCACGCCCGTCGAATGGATGGAAGACGAAACCTATTTCTTCCGCATGTCGGCCTATCAGGACCGCCTGCTGAAATACTATGAAGAGAACCCGGACTTCATCCAGCCGCCGCACCGCCGCAACGAAGTCGTCGCCTTCGTCAAACGTGGCCTGACGGATCTTTCCATTTCCCGTTCGCGTGAAAAGCTCGACTGGGGCATCGAGGTGCCCGGCGACCCAAAGCATGTCATGTATGTCTGGTTCGACGCGCTGACCAACTACATCACCGCCGTCGGCTATCCCGACACGGACAGCAAGCTCTTCAAGAAATTCTGGCCGGCCGATGCGCACATCATCGGCAAGGACGTCGTGCGCTTTCATGCGATCATCTGGCCCGCCATGCTCATGGCCGCCAATATCGAGTTGCCCAAACGCGTCTATGGTCACGGCTTTCTCCACAACCGCGGCGAGAAAATGTCGAAGTCCGTCGGCAATGTCATCGACCCATTCACGATTACCGACACCTATGGCGTCGATCCGATCCGCTATTTCTTCTGCCGCGAAGTGCCTTATGGGGCGGACGGCACCTATAGCCATGAAGCCGTCATGAACCGCGTCAACGCCGATCTCGCCAATGACATCGGCAATCTGGCGCAACGTTCGCTGTCCATGATCGCCAAGAATTGCGACGGTAAGGTGCCATTCCGCAGCTCCTTCACAGACGAAGACAACGAGCTTCTGCGTTCCGCAGCAGCGCTTCACGAAATAGTCCGTAAGCAGATGGAAAGGTTTGAGATACATAATTATCTCGGATCGGTGTTTGAAGTCGTCAGCGCCGCCAATCGTTACTTTGCTTCGCAGGAGCCCTGGGCGTTGAAAAAGACGGACCCCGAACGCATGGCAACAGTTCTCTATGTCACCATTGAGGTCGTGCGTTACGCAGCTATTCTGCTTCAACCCGTCGTGCCGGAGTCGGCAAAAAAACTGCTCGACATGCTGGGCGTGGAAGAGGGTGATCGCGACTTCGAACATCTCGATGGCACGCCCTTGAAGCCCGGCAAGGAATTGCCGACGCCGACAGGCGTCTTCCCGCGCATCATCGATATCGAGGCCGCCGCTTCGTGAGTGAAACCGTGACCAGCACCGCGCCAAAGCCAGTCCTCGTGGACAGTCACTGCCATCTCGATTTTCCCGATTTCGCCGAGGAAGTCGATCAGGTGGTCACGCGCGCGCATGACGCCGGCATCGGCCTCATGGTGACAATCTCCACCAAGATCAGTGAATTCGACCGAATTCTGGCGCTCGCCGAGCGCTTCCCCAATGTCTATTGCTCGGTTGGCATCCATCCGCACGAGGCGGCCACCGAACCCGAAACCGACGCCGCGCGCCTCATCGAACTGGCAAGACATCCCAAGGTCGTCGGCATCGGCGAAACCGGCCTCGATTATTACTACGAGCACAGCCCCCGCGAACCACAGCAGCGCTGCTTCCGCGCCCATATCGCTGCCGCCCGCGAAACCGGCCTGCCGCTCATCGTCCACACGCGCGACGCTGACGAGGACACGGAAAATATCTTGAGCGAAGAAATGGGGAAGGGCGCCTTCACCGGCCTCCTCCATTGTTTCACCTCCAGCGAGAAGCTCGCCATGCACGCGCTGGGCCTTGGCTTCTACATCTCGCTCTCCGGCATCCTGACCTTCAAGAGCGCTGCAGAACTGCAGGTGACCGCGTCCCATGTGCCGCTGGACCGGCTTCTGGTCGAAACCGATGCGCCATATCTCGCGCCCGTGCCCAGGCGCGGCAAGCGCAACGAGCCGTCCTTCGTCGTCCACACGGCTGCCAAACTCGCTGAAATCAAGGGCGTCAGCGCCAACGAACTGGCACTCCAGACGTCGGAAAACTTCCTTCGGCTCTTCAGCCGCGTGCCACGCGAGGCTGTGTTCGGCTCATGAAGATGCGCGCGACCATCCTGGGTTCCGGTTCATCCGGTGGCGTACCGCGCATCGGCGGCCATTGGGGTGCTTGCGATCCCGCCGAGCCACGCAACCGCCGCCGCCGCTGTTCGCTGCTCGTCGAGCAATGGGATCAGGACCCGGCTCAAAAGACCACGGTGCTGGTCGACACATCGCCCGACATGCGCGAGCAGCTTCTCGACACCAACGTCAGCTGGATCGACGCCGTGCTCATGACCCATGACCACGCCGACCAGTCCCACGGGCTCGATGACCTCCGCATGGTCGCCATGAACGGTCGTCGTCGCGTCGATGTCTGGATGGACGAATTCACCTCCAACTCCTTGACCCGCAAGTTCGACTATTGCTTCGAGCAGCTTCCGGGCTCGGGCTATCCGGCAATCCTGAACGAGCACCGGATCGGCGCTCATGGGTCTCCGATCCGCATCGAGGGCGCCGGAGGCGTCATAGAGGCGATCCCGTTCGACCAGGATCACGGCAGCATCCGCTCACTCGGATTTCGATTCGGCCCCTTGGCATATTCGAGCGATGTGGTCGGCATTCCCGGGGATAGTTTTGCCATCCTCAAGGGCGTGGATTGCTGGATTGTAGACGCCTTGCGCTACACGCCGCATCCCACACATGCACATCTCGAACTCACGCTTGAATGGCTCGAATTCTTGCAGGTTTCACTCGGAATCCTGACCAACATGCATGTTGATCTCGACTATCGGACTTTGCTGAAAGATCTGCCAAAAGACGTCATTCCGGGCTACGACAACCTGGCCGTCGAATTCGATCTCAAATCAGGTGATATGCGGATCGCCTAGATATCCCGCATATCATGCGATTTCGTATAACTGATCTTCTACTTTGAAAATCAAGGAATTGCGAGAGCGAGCTAAACCAGACTCCAAGCTCTCGCTACCCATTTTTATTCCATAATATACATTATCGGACAAAAACCTTATGCGATTTCCTACAAAATCGCCGCCGTCACCTGAACTTCAGCCTTCCACTCCGCCTTCACCATCGCCGACTGCACACAAGCCCGCGCCGGCGGATTTTCCAGATCTATCCACGCATCCCAAATCTCGTTAAAGCCGCCGAAATCCGCCATATCCGCAAGCCAGACCTGGGCAAACAGGATATTCGACTTGTTCGTTCCAGCCTCAGCCAGCAAAGCGTCGATCTGAGCCATAATGACTCTCGCTTGTTCCTGAATACTCATCGCCGCATCCGCATCCGCCGCAACTTGTCCGGCAAGCATCACCCGACCGCCATGCACCACGCCCTCGCTCATTCGCTTGCCCGGGCTCAATCGTCTGATTGATGTCATTTCCATCCTCGCTCGTTTCAACGACAAAGAGCGGCTCAAGACAAGCCGCTCTTTACTGCACCTTCGATGGTGCTTATTTCAATTCGCGTAACCGTGAAATCACAGAAACGATCAGATCGCTTCCTTGAGATCCTTGGCGACGCGGAAGGCAACTTTCTTCGATGCCTTGATCTTGATCGCTTCGCCGGTCGCCGGGTTGCGGCCCATGCGCGCCGCACGCTTGCGGACGGCAAGAATGCCGAGACCCGTGATACGGACCTTGTTGCCCTTCTTCAGGTTCTTGACCGTCAGTTGGACAAAGGAGTCAAAAAATGCCGCCGCGGCTTTCTTCGACATTTCGTGTTCTTCCGCAAGCTCCGCAATGATCTTGGAGAGCGGAATGGTAACTTGGGTCGGCGCCTTCTTGGCAGCGGCGGCGGCAGGCTTCGCAGCTGCTGGCTTCTTAGCGGCAACGGCGGGCTTTTTTACGGCAGGTTTGGCAGCGGGTTTTGTGGCCATGATTCGTGATTCGTCCTTGGTGGAAGCTTTGACTATCTTTCACAAGTTTGAGCGAAACGCCAAGAAATTGCTGTGGCTCAGGGCTTTTTCGCTCGCTAATGGTCGTTTTATACACAGATTCTATCGTCCAGGCCCAAAAAAGCCCGTCATTGTTAGACAACTTCGCCCTCGCCACCTAATTTGAAGTTCCTGAGTCGGCACACCTATGGTCTCCCAATGACACTCAAAGCAGCGATTCTCCCGGTCACCCCCTTCCAGCAAAACTGCTGTCTCCTTTGGAACGATGAGACCATGCGTGGCGCGGTAACTGACCCCGGCGGCGATCTGGATCGCATCATCCAAACAGTCGAAGAACTGGGCATCACGCTGGAGAAAGTGCTTCTGACGCATGGACATCTCGATCACGCTGCGGCTGCGGGCGAACTGTCGCATCGCCTGAAAATTCCTGTTGAAGGTCCGCACAGGGATGATCTCTTCCTGATCGAGGAACTGCCTGCGCAAAGCGCAAAGTACGGATTTCCCGTCTTTGACCGCTTCACACCGGACCGCTGGCTCGACAATGACGACACCGTCGAAGTCGGTGGGCTGGAATTTTCGGTGCTTCACTGCCCCGGCCACACCCCCGGACATGTCGTTTTCTTCAATGATGAAGCACGCCTCGCCATTGTCGGTGACGTCCTGTTCAATGGCTCCATTGGCCGAACGGACTTTCCCCGTGGTGACTATAACGCGCTGATTCACTCCATCCGCGAAAAGCTCTGGCCGCTTGGCGACGACGTTACCTTTGTGCCTGGACACGGACCTCTTTCGACCTTTGGTGCTGAAAAAAGAAGCAATCCGTTCGTCGCCGACGAAAATTTCGCGTAAAACCAACTCTTCATTTTGCGGGAAATTCGATTATTGTTGAAATATGTCGATCTCTTGCATCCTGTTCGATCTGGGCAATGTGCTCTTGCTTCACAAGACGCAGCAAAGACTTCATGCACTCTCGGTAGTATGCGACCGTAGCGAGGACGACGTTCGAAGCTTCCTGATACACAGCGAGATCATCGACCAACTCGACCTCGGCCATGCACAGGCAACCGACCTTGCTACAAAACTCAGCGAACTAGCTGGTAAAGAAATATCGCCCGAGCAGGCAATCACGCTCTGGCTGAAAGTGTTCGAACCCAATCGTTGGCTCTGGAAAAACCTGCAACGGCTCGCAAGCCATTTTTCTCTCGGCATATTCAGCAACAATCCGCCATTTGTGGTACGCCTCTTTCCCCGTGACATGAACTTCACTTACGTATTTCTCTCTTCTCAATTTGGCGCCATGAAGCCCGATATTGCCGTATTCAAAGCCGTCCAGGCTTCGCTAAGCTGGGCGCCCGATCAGATCCTTTTTATCGACGACAAGCCCGAAAATATTTATCAGGCGAGATCGATCGGTTGGAACGCCCTTCAATTCAAGAACAACAAACAACTCGATCAAGATTTAATCCGCCTCGGACTTTGGTAGCCAGCAATATGACCTCACAAAATGCCCCCCAGCCCGTCAATGCCAGGCCGATTGACGAGCTGCTTTCCATCATGGCTCGCCTCCGCTCGCCCGATAACGGCTGCCCTTGGGATGTCGAGCAGAATTTCGCGACCATCGCACCCTATACAATCGAAGAAGCCTATGAAGTTGCCGACGCCATCGAACGTGGCGACATGAGCGAGCTTCGCGATGAACTTGGCGACCTTCTTTTTCAGGTCGTTTTCCACGCCCAGATGGCGCAGGAAGCCGCTCAGTTCACATTCGATGACGTAGCCAAAGGCATCTGCGAAAAAATGATACGCAGGCACCCACATGTCTTCGGGAATGCAGAACAAAAATCAGTCGGCGCTGTGCAGGGTCAGTGGGAAGAGATCAAGGCAGAGGAGCGTGCCGCTAAAGGCCACCAGTCGAATGAGAGTATCCTCGACGACATACCGCTTGCCCTTCCCGCTCTCACGCGCGCTCTGAAGCTGCAAAAACGCGCCGCCAGAGTCGGTTTCGATTGGCCGGACATTGCCAATGTCATCGATAAACTCAACGAGGAAATGCTTGAACTGTCGCAGGAACTCGCCAAAGGCGGCGACAAGGATCGCCTGGAAGACGAGTTCGGCGACATACTCTTCGTCTATGCAAATCTGGCAAGGCATCTGGACATTGACCCTGAAGCCGCCCTTCGCCGCACTAACGCCAAATTCCGTCGTCGCTTTGGATATATCGAGAAGACACTCGGAGCCGAAGGTCGCACACCCGACCAATCAGATTTGGAAGAAATGGACGCTCTCTGGAACGCCGCCAAGCTGGAAGAACGCAAATAGGCGTTACACAGACTGCCGTATCGCCTCTGCAAATCTTTCCCAGCTTTCCTGATCCCTGGCCGCCAGATGCGGCGCACCAAGCATTGAAGGGCGATAGTCCTCCCCCTCGATCAGGCTACGAAGGACACCGCCCGCTTCTCTCAGGATCAACGATCCCGGGGCGTGGTCCCAAGGCATCATACGATGATAGGTAACAAGATCCTGCCGCCCTCTTGCCAGATCCGTGTAGTCCCACGCGGAACACAAATAGGCTGACTTGTGAGGAACCCGGTCCGCAAACAGTTCCACGCGGTCGCGCCAGTTTTCATCCATAAATCTGACATTGAAAGCCCCACGAAGCGCCGAGACATCGTCAGGACCGCGCCCGGCGGAAATGCGCTCAACAGCGTCGTCTGCATACCAAAAGGCGCCAGCACCCTCCTCTGCCACCGCCATTGCATTGATCATGGGAAGATAGATCCAGGCCTGACGAACCTGCCCCGCCTCGACCAGGGAAACCATCACGCCAAATGTTTCGCGCCCAGCGACGAAATTGCCGGTGCCATCGACCGGATCAACGGTCCAGTAAGGCGAAGCGTCTTCGATGATCGCCAACAATTCCGGCGACGCTGCTGTCGCTTCTTCACCGAGCACGCGCGAGCCTGAAACGATTTCGGTCAATCGTGACGTCAACCACAATTCAGCTTTGCGATCCGCAGTGGTTACGAAATCGCCCTTTGATTTTTCTTCTATGTCGCCTTCGGTGAGTTCGCGGAACCGGGGTAAAATCTCCAGCGCCGCAACTTCACGCAGCAATTCACTGACCTGATCAATGCGAGCGGACATCAGTCCGCCGCCCGGACCGAAAGCACTATCCTTGCGAACAAATCAGGAAATTTCTTTTCCAGTCTGCCAAGGTCCGCTTCCGGCAAAATCAGTTCCAGTCGCGTCGTACCGTTTTCGTTAGTTGCGCGACCCAGCACATGACCATGACCGTGGAGCCAGGCCAGCGCCTCACCCTCTTCCGCCTCCAGCGTCACATCAATGCGCAAACCATTGTCGGTCAGATGACTGTCAATCAGTTGAAGCAATTCATCGACGCCCTCGCCGGTCAACGCAGAGACAGCGACAGTCGTCTCTTCGCGTGACGCGGCATTGAGTATCGCCTCGCGCTGCGCCTCGTCCATCACGTCGATCTTGTTCAGCACTTCAATCAACGGTCGCGGCGCACCGACGACCTTTTCTCCGATCAAACCGAGTGAAGATAGCACCGCCTCGACATCGGCCTTCTGAATGTCGCTCTCTTCATGCGAGGCGTCGCGCACATGCAGAATGATTTCCGCCTCCAGCACTTCTTCAAGCGTGGCACGAAAAGCCGCTACGAGATGTGTCGGCAAGTCGGAAATAAACCCGACGGTATCGGACAGAATGATCTTTCGTCCGCTTGACAGCGCGACGGCCCGCATTGTCGGATCGAGTGTCGCAAAGAGAAGATTTTCCGCGAAAACGTCCGCCTCGGTCAGCCGATTGAAAAGCGTCGATTTGCCCGCATTCGTATAACCGACAAGGGCGACAATCGGATATGGCACTTCGCGACGTGTCTTGCGATGAAGCTCACGGGTCCGCTTCACCGCTTCAAGCTGTTTCTCGATCTTGACAATGCGCTCCTGAATGACGCGCCGGTCCGCTTCAATCTGGGTTTCACCAGGACCACCGAGAAAGCCGAAGCCACCGCGCTGTCGTTCCAGATGGGTCCAACTGCGCACAAGACGGCTTTTTTGATAGTTCAGATGCGCCAACTCGACTTGCAACGAACCTTCACGCGTATTTGCGCGCTCCCCGAAAATCTCAAGGATCAATCCGGTCCGATCGAGAATCTTGGCGTTCCACGCCTTTTCAAGATTGCGTTGCTGGACCGGCGAAAGATGGCCGTCGACGATTACAACCTCGACTTCAAGCTCCTCGAAGAGGCCCTTCAATTCGTTGACCTTGCCGTCGCCGATCAGCGTTGCCGACTTGACGTCCGTTATCTGGACGACACTGGTTCCGACAATCGATAGATGAATGGCTGACGCCAGCCCGATGGCTTCTTCCAGTCGGGCTTCCTGAGACCGGAGCGCACGCCCCCTCTTTCGCGCATCGTACTCGACAGCCTTCAACCAAGGCACAAGAACGAATGCGCGTGTCGCACCACGCGATTGACCGCTCAGAGTCTCTTTATTCAAACAAAAATCTCACAAACATGCTTGTCAGATCATGCCTCGTCGTCACTCCCGTCCGGTTCAAAAAGCTGAACCGGCGATGACGGCATGATTGTCGATATCGCATGTTTATACACTAGTTGTGAGTGACCATCTCGACGCAACAACACACAGAAATTATCGAACCAGGTCACTACACCCTGAAGTTTCACACCGTTTACAAGGAAAATGGTGAGATTGATCTTGTGCTTCCGCACATAGTTCAGGAACGTATCCTGCAAGTTATGAGTCTTCTCACTCATGGGTAAACCCCATTTGTCACGTTGGTTGGACCATCAGGGCCGTACTGGCCGGTCTCATCTAAATTGACTTTGCCCCGAAGAGCGAAAGTACGGCACCCATACAATCTGGCGCTTTTCCAAAATGCTGCAAGTGCGAAATGACATAAAATGAAAATAATGAG
>JBAQNC010000085.1:0-9698 GCA_049303435.1 Parvibaculum sp.
ATGTAGCACCATTCCAGCATATAGATGAGGCGGCGAAACCAGCCCGGCGTCGTTTTCAGGAAAACGCGCGGATCGAACAGCGCCAGATCGGCGCGATCGACATGATGGCGCATATGCATCCGCACGATACGCCCGATCGGCGCATAGGCCCCACCGCAGAGCCACGAAAGCATTTCCGCGACAGCAAGCGTCACCTTGCGACTGCGGAAGATCGCCATATGCGCAAGGTCATGAATCATATAGGCCGCGACGATCAGCGAATGGGCGACCAGCAAAGCGCCCGCGACCCAGGCCAGCGGATTGCCGAGCGTCAAAAGCGCAATGCCCGAGACATGCGCCAGGGCGATATAGGAAAAGGCCAGCGAATTGGGAATTGCGCCGTCGCTGTGACGCCAGACCTTGGGCTGTGATGACATTGCCGGATGCTCCTCATGGCAGAAATGGCCAACTTCCGAATAATATCAATATTACATCTAAAATTACAACTACTTTTATATGTTTATTTATTGCCGATTTTATGTGCATATAGACAAAAATATCGGCAAGGAAAGCCATGAAGAAGTCCGCAAAATCAGCCGAACGCCATCAGCAGCGCCACAAATTCGTCCAGGCGTTAAACGCTATGGATGGCACATGGGTTCGCTTCCTGCAGGACAAGGATATTCTGGATATCAATTATTCGGATCTCTATACCGGCCTCTGGGCGGCCGAAGAGCCCTTGCGCAAACAGGAAGCCCTGCTTCTCATGCGCCACCTCAGCCCTCAGACGGCCAAGAAATATCTCGACAACGCCATCGCCAAGGGCCTCATCGTCGAACTGCCGGACCCGAGCGACGGGCGCGCCAAATTGATCGCTCTCTCGCCCGACCTCAAAGGCCGACTCGAAGACTTCTTCGACAATGCCATCGAAATCTTCCGCAAGGCTCTGACATGAGGGGCCGCCCGTTTCAGCGGGCAGCCCACCACGATCAGATCTTGAGCATCTGGATTTCCTGAGGCGACTTCGTCTCGACGCCCCGAAGCGCACTGCGCGTCGCCGCCTTGTCGAAACCTTCCATGATGCGCTGGAAACGCTGTTCGACAGCCGGGCGCATATCTGGATGGGTGAAGATATAGAAGTCGTTGTCACGCACCGCTTCGAAGACGCAGGCCCCCACGACGTCAGCCGGGATACCCGCTTGCACAAGCTGCGCCCCGATAGAGGCCGCCTCGCTATTGGTCTCTTCAGCCGCGCCAAAACGCTCTTGACGCGTCCGCGCGCTTTCGTGAATACGCGTACTCACGAAACCGGGACAAAGAACAGAAACGCCAATGCCTTCCGCCGCAAGCTGCCCTGCCCAGCCTTCCGACATGGCGACGACGGCAAATTTGGAGACGCAATAGGGCTCCATGCCGGGCGGTGAAATCATCCCCGCCATCGAAGCCGTATTGACGAAATGCCCGCCCTCCCCATGCGCGCGCAGCAACGGCAAGAACGTTTCGGTGCCATAGACGACGCCCATCAGATTGACGCCGATGGTCCAGTCCCAGTCTCCGGGCTTCAGCGTCCCGATGGCCCCGCCGCCGCCGACGCCCGCATTGTTGCAGACGAGGTGCACCTTGCCGAAAGCCTCGATCGTCGCCTTCGCCGCTTCCTGCACGGATGCGCGGTCCGCCACATCGCAATCCACGCCTTCGACCTTGATCTGACGCTGGCGCAATTCTTCAATCGCCTTGTCGAGCGGTTCGCGTTCGATATCGGCCAGCATGATGTTCATGCCCGCCGCACCGAAAGCGCGGGCCATGGCGAGACCGATGCCGCTCGCACCACCTGTGATGAAAGCGGTCTTACCTTGAAAGTCGTCCATTATGCTGCCTTTACGAGATCGTCAGAAGAGTCATAGGCGGCGAGAACCTCGCCACTATTCTTGAGTGCGGCGATGCGGGCATGAATAGCCTCTTTCGATTGCTCGCGCGAAAGATCGGCTTGCGTCACGCCATGCCACCTGACCATGCTTTCCCAGACCGGATCGATCAAATCCTTGCCGGCAATCGTACCGCCATCGACTGTCTTGAAGGTGAAGCTCCGCATTTCCGAGATTGTAGTCTGCAGATAGCCGACATGGATCGCTTCGTCAGTGCGAATGCGGTCGATCAGCCTCGCGGCGAGTTCCGCCGCTTCACGATTATCCCTGAACGTTTCCGGGTCCTGCAGCAACTCACAATTGAAGCTGAAGCCCGACTCGGCGCGCACCTCGATCATCAGTACATTCATGAGCAAGAGGATGAGCGCCTCAAAACCTTCCGGCAGTTGCGGCATCAAACGGCCCTGGTCCGGGCGGCCAATATTCTCGGGAATCTCGGGAATCGGATAACGCTCCTTGCCGAACACAAGGTCACGCGCGGCAAACCACATCTGGTCATGCGCACCCGGACCATCGGGAACCTTCGGGTCGCCGCCTTCATCAACGCCATGGGCATAAAGAAGCCCCTTGTGCAGGTGGCCCGTGCAGGTCTGCGAAATATCGTCGACGATAATCTTCTGAAAATCCGGCGCTTCGAAATTGCAGAGTGCCTGACCGCGCGCCTCGATGACCCCCGTGATGGTGAGCGAATTCCAAAGGGTCTCACCAAGCCCATTGTCGAGCAGGATTTTCTGCTGATCGATGTTGGGGTAGTGCCCGCGCTGCAGAAGCCGCGTCGTGGCGTCGATCAGCGGCCAGCCCCGCTCGGTCAAGGCCGCCTGCCAGGCATGAACTGCCGGCCAGCGGTTCAACGTGCGCGGCGAGATATAGGTGCCCGCCTCGTCGAAACCACCATGCAAAGTATAACCGACTTCGATCTGCGGTTTCGCGTAGTCATGCGACGCCATCAATTCTTCGCGCGTATAAACGAGCTTCGTCATCTTGAGTGTCTCCTGTAAGTCCCTTTGCGGGCTTGTTATTTTTTCAGTGCCCGCACAAAAAGCTTTGTCACCCGATCAACGTAAACTTCTGTATCGAGCTGCTCGCGCGCCGCATAAGCGCCGCCATTCTTGATCGCACCAACAATCAGATAACCCGTCAGCCGCGTATCGACCTCGGGCGAGACCTCGCCCACTTCCTTCAACCGGTCGAGAACCGACATCCATCCCTCGGCCCAGCGCACCGCGGGCGCCTTGCGCCCCATGTCGCCGGTCCACAAGACACTGATGTCCGTCAATGCAGAGGCCAGCACACCGGGGTTCATCGAGGAATATTCAATCGTCGCGAGAAGAATTTCGCGCACCACTTCTTCCAGCGTGCCCTTGCCCTCGAGATGCTCACGCAGGACGGCGTCAAGTTCCTGCGTCGCCTCGTCGGCAAACGCGATGAAGCAATCGAGCTTGTCTTCGAAATGCAGATAGAACGTGCCGTGGCCGACGCCCGCCTCTCGCGAAATATCCTGCGGGCGCGTGTCGTGGTAACCTCGCTCGACGAACAGATGCCGCGCCGCCGCCATCAGCTTGCGGCGACTTTCCTGCTTGCGTCGCGACATTCCCGGCGACCCGGCCATGTCGGAACCATCGATAACTGCGCCGCGGACGCCAGCGCCTGTTGTCGAAGCTTCCGTCATCTCCCGGCCCGCCGTCTTCGCAGCGCTTGTATCCGTGAGATACTCATCCTCCATATTCATGGACAAAGGCTCGCCATTAATTGACAAATTGTCAATAACTCGAGCGCCCATAAATCGAATTTAATTTTGAATTTTGCGATTAAACCGGGGCTGACCGCCCCTCAGCTGGCGGACGACACGACGGCCCGATCGACACGATAGGCGTAAAACACCATCAAGATCCAGGTCACGAAAATCGCCAGCGCCATGTATTCGGCATATTTGAAGGGATTGAAATAGGCCGCTACCGTGAACGCCGCCGCCGACACACCCACCAGCGCCCCGGCGAGACGAAAATTCGGCATGGAGTGATCCTCGAAAAAGGCCAGCGCCGCCCCCAGCGATGTGAGCCCCAGCCCGAACCATTTGATCCATGTCACAAGCATCAGCGCGCTGATCTGGGTCGCCACATCGCCACCGCCCTTCGTCATCGTCAGCAGCACCATATTCTCGCGCACGTCGGCGAGCATGGCGACGACGGCCACCAGCGAAAGGATCAGCCAGCGCCTGTCGCCGCGTTGATGCGACACCGCCATGAAGAACCCGGCGATGAAGGCGCCATAAAGCGAGAGATAGATGAAATCGATCTGGTTGACCTTGTCCATCTGGGCGCGCAGATCGGCGAACCGGAACCGATCCTCGCCAATCACCGTAGTCAGATCGGCGGGCGAACGCACCATCTCGAAGGCGATGATCGGATCGCGACCGTCGCCGGGAATTGGATGCGCAATCGACTTGGGGCCGATGACCCCAAGCCACAATGTCACGGCAAAGACGACAATGCCGAGCAGCGAGACAATCCCATATCTGGTCATTCCGCCGCCTTGCGACCCGCCTGTATGATGTTCCAGATTTTCAACGGCGTCACCGGCATGTCGACAGTTTCGACGCCATAGGGCTTCAGCGCATCGATGATGGCGTTGACGAAAGCCGCCGGCGCGCCGACCGTGCCGGCCTCGCCCGCGCCCTTGACGCCCAGGGCGTTCGAGGTCGAGGGGATTTCATTATAGGCCAGATCGAAGGACGGCATGTCGTCGGCGCGCGGCATCCAGTAATCCATGAAGGACCCCGTCACGAGTTGCGCCGTGTCATTGTCATAGACAGCATGTTCGCCCATCGCCTGACCCAGGCCCTGCACGATGCCGCCATGCACCTGACCGGCCACGATCATCGGATTGAGGATATGCCCGAAGTCGTCCACGGCGACGAAACGCGTGATCTTGTAGACGCCGGTTTCCGGATCGATCTCGACATCGCAGATATGCGCGCCATTGGGAAAGGTATTGCCTTTCTGGTTATATTCGCCATCGCCTGACAACTCGCCAAGATCGGGCTGCGCTTCAGCCAGACGCGCGACCTGGAAGAGATCGATCTTCTTGTCCGTGCCGACCACCGCAAAGACCGCTTCGCCATCCGCGCCGCGGTATTCGATGTCGGCCTTGGCCGCTTCCAGCTCATTGGCGGCAATCTCGCGGCCCTTGTCGATCAGCTTGTCCGAGGCATCGCCAATCGCGCCGGTGGCAAGATAAACGGCCTTCGAGCCGCCCGTACCCGCACCACCGGGCAACATGTCGCTGTCGCCCAGATGCACCTTGATCTTCTCGACATCGAGACCGAGACGCGAAGCGAGGAACTGCGTCCATACCGTTTCATGGCCCTGACCATTGGTCTGCTGACCCGTCCAGACGTGAACCATGCCGTCGTCGGCATCGATGGCGATACGCGCATAGTCCGACATGCCCGCCGCCGTGCGCTCGACGTAATAGCTGACGCCCTGCCCGATCAGCTTGCCTTCGCTGGCGGCTGCCGCGCGACGCGCCTCGAAGCCTTCGACATCGGCGGTCTTGAAAGCGTCGTTGAGATTGCGTTCGAAATCGCCGCTGTCGAACGGCAATGACACGCCGCCCTTGTAGGGCATCTCGGCGGCCGGAATGAAGTTACGTTTACGGATTTCATCCTGACCGATCCCAAGCTCGCGCGCCGCCTTGTCCATCAGACGCTCGATCACATAGGAAGCTTCGGGACGCCCCGCGCCGCGATAGGCATCCACCGGCACCGTGTTGGTATAGACCGCACGAACGTGGTTATAGAGCACCGGCACCTTGTAAACGCCGACATGCATGCCGCGCGGCGCAAGCGTCGGGATGAAGGGACCGAACTGGCTCTGATAGCCGCCGAGATTGGCGATGGTGCGCACTTCGACCGCGAGAATCTTCCCGTCCTTGTCGAGCGCCAGAGCGGCTTCCGTCACATGGTCGCGTCCCTGACTGTCGGTAAGGAAGGCGTCCGAGCGATCGCCCGTCCATTTGACCGGACGGCCCAACATGCGCGAGGCAAAAAGCACCAGCGGATATTCGGGATAGACGAAGGTCTTCATGCCGAAGCCGCCGCCCACATCTTCTGTGACGACGCGCAATTTCTCGACCGGAATTTTCAGCGAGAACTGGGCGATGAAATTGCGCTGGCTGTGAACGCCCTGACTGGGGCTGTAAAGCGTGTAGTGATCGCGCGAGACGTCATAGACGCCGAGCGCGGCGCGCGGCTCCACGGCATTCACAACGATACGGTTGTTGATGAGATTGAGCCTGGTGACGTGATGCGCGGCCTTCATTGCGGCGGCAGCATCGGCCTCCTTGCCGAGTTCCCAGTCATAGGCGAGGTTCGTGCCAAGTTCTTCCCAGACGATCGGCGCATCCGGCGCCAGTGCGCCCGCCGTATCGGCCACAGCCGGCAGGGACTCATAGTCGATGATGAGAAGATCAGCCGCGTCGCGCGCCTGATTGAGCGTTTCGGCCACGATCATCGCCACCGTGTCGCCTGCATAGCGCACATGGTCATGAGCGATCAGATGGCGCGTCGTCTTGAAAAGCGGGCTGCCGTCGATGTTCTTCAGCATGTCGGCGGCAGGACTGGCCACCACACCCAGATCCTCGCGCTTGGCGTCTTCACCCGTATAGACGGCGAGCACGCCGGGGGCGGCGCGAGCATCATCCGCATTGATCGAAGTGATCAGCGCATTGGCGTGCGGCGAGCGCACCATGAAGGCATAAGCCTGTCCCTCGAGCGAAATATCGTCGGCATAGCGCCCCTTGCCGGTGATCAAACGATCATCCTCAACGCGCCTCATCGACTGACCGACACCGAACTTTACCATGCTCAAGACCTCGTGAATTTCGGCGCAGCGCCGAACAGGAATGACCCGAATAGATGATTTCGGTCAGTCTATCACGCGGATCGCGCCCACGACAAACCGCTAATATCCGCCAGAAATTTGGGGTCTCTCTTTTTTCGCGACGGAATAGTTCGCCCCTCTCGTTTCACTATGCAGTGGGGTACGCCACAAAGACTTGAGGTCCATATCTATGCGTAAAATTATTTTGACGAGCGCTGTCCTTCTCTCGACAGCCATCGGCGCTGCTTCCTTCGCTTACGCCGACAAGGCTCCGCGTGGCGATCGCGAAGCCCGCTTCACCACCATGTGCACCGACCGCACAGCCAGAGCGGCTGGCCAGCTCACCTATCTCGAAACCAAGCTCAAGCCGACATCGGCCCAGACGAGCGAGTGGAACGCCTTCAAGGATGCCATGACGGCCCAGGCAAAGACCGCCGAAGCCAATTGCCTTGATCGCGCCGCTGATATGAAACAGCGCCACGAAAAGAAAGAGCGCCCTTCCATCGTCGAACGTCAGGCCATGATGGAAAAATCGCTTGAAGCCAAGCTCGACGGCATCAAGGCGACCCAGCCTGCGCTCACCAAGCTCTATGCCTCGCTCGACGACAGCCAGAAGCAGACAATGGATCGTGCGGCGCGTCATGTGTTCGACGAACGTCATCACCGTTCCGAGGATCGCGATCACAAGCGTCATGGCGGCTGGGATCACAAGGCCCGCTTTGAACACCGTGGCGACATGAAGAATGCGCCTGAGGCTCCCGTCGAACAGTAAGACCTGATCGACCATTGAGAATAAGAGGGCGACGGAACACTCAAGATCCGTCGCCCTTGTTTTATTCCGCCGCCTTGGCGTGAAGCATGACCGGTTCGAGAACCTTGCCCGGATTGAGAATATTCTTCGGATCGAGCGCCGATTTGAGCACCCGCATCAGCGCCACTTCTTGCGGGCTGCGCGTCCAGCCGAGATAGGGCCGTTTTTCCAGCCCGATTCCATGTTCGGCGGAAACCGATCCGCCGCGCTTGCGCAGCGCCGTATAGACGATCTGCTCGACCGCCTTGCGCGTTTCCGCATTGTGTTGCGGCAGGCTGCCCGGAATGACATGCAGGTTTCCGTCACCGAGATGGCCGAACACCATCAGAGAGTTCTCCGGCCATTTCGCCGTCAGACCTTCGCGCACTTCCGCGATATAGCTTTCCATATCGGCGATCTTGAGACTGACATCGAAGGTGAAGATCGGGAAATTGCGCGCCACCTGCCCCACATCGTCGCGCAAGCCCCACATGGCGTCACGCTCGGCCTGATTTTTGGCGATCACGGCATCGACCACTTCGCCACTTTCAAGAGACGCCATCAACGCCTTTTCGAAACGCGCGGAATCGTCTTCCTGATTGCCGCCCATGGACTCAACCAGCACATAATAGGGGTGACCGTATTCGAGCGGCGCCTTGCCCCTGGCGGGCTCCGTCGTCACCAGCTTGTAGAAATCCTCCCACATGACCTCGAAGGCCGACAGCGTGCCGCCCAGCGCGCGCTCCATATGGCGCAGAAACACCGGCAGTTGCTCGAAACTCTCGACGGCCACATAGGCCGTGTCCTGACTCAAGGGCTTCGGCCGCAGACGCAGCACCGCGCGCGTCACGACGCCAAGCGTACCTTCCGAGCCAAGGAACAACTGCTTAAGATCGTAGCCCGCGTTGTTCTTGATGAGATGGTTCATCGACGAGATCACCGTCCCGTCAGCCAACACAGCTTCAAGCCCCAGCACCATGTCGCGCATCATGCCATAGCGGATGACGCGATTGCCGCCTGCGTTGGTGGAGATATTGCCGCCTATGGTCGCCGAGCCGCGCGCGCCAAGATCGAGCGGGAACAGCGCGCCCCTGTCGTCAACGGCTTCGCACACGGTCTGCAACACGCACCCCGCCTGCACCGTCGCCGTACCGGCAGCGACATCGATCTCTTCAATCTTGTTCATGCGATCGAGCGACAGCGCGACATGCCCTTCCGCCTCGCCGCCTTCGACCAGACCCGTCTTGCCGCCCCAGGGCACGACCCCCTCGCCCGCCGCATGACAAAGCTTGAGCGCCTGCGAAACCTCGTCCGTGGAAGCCGGTCGCAATACGACCTTCGGCGTGCCGAGCTTGCTCCAGCCGCCTTGCGCCTTTTCAGCCGCAGCAGCGCCTTCCAGCACGCCTGAAGACCCAAGCGCCACTTTCAGATTAGCAATGAGGTCGTCCATGAGCTTCTCCCGAATTATGTTTTCGGCACTATAGCGCAGATTGCTCCCGCATCACAGAATGCCGCTCACCTTGCCAGCACCCGGCCCACCGCCTGCCGCCAGCGGCCATAGCGCGCCTCTCGTTCTTCCGCCACCATCATCGGCTCGAACCGGCGTTCGCATTGCCAGTTGCGCGCCACATCGGCCGGCGTGCCATAAAAGCCGACCTGCATACCCGCGAGATAAGCAGCCCCCAGCGCCGTCGTCTCGATCACGGCAGGCCGCTCGACCGGACGGTCGATCATGTCGGTCAGGTTCTGCATGAACCAGTCGTTCGCCACCATGCCACCGTCGACGCGCAACGCCTGCGGGCTGGCAAGCCCCGCCGCCTTCATGTCGGCGCCCATCGCGTCCATCAGATCGCGCGTCTGGAACGACACGGACTCGATGGCGGCGCGCACGATCTCCGCCGCACCTGTGTCTCGCACCATGCCGAAGATCGCGGCCCGCGCATGCGGGTCCCAATAGGGCGCGCCCAAACCCGTGAACGCTGGCACCAGAACGACCGACGAATTCACATCAGCCTTGGCGGCAAGTTCTGCGCTCTCCGCAGCGCTCTCGACCAGCCCCATCTCGTCACGCAACCATTGCACGATGGCGCCCGCCATGAAGATCGAGCCTTCAAGCGCATAGGT
>JBAQNC010000086.1:0-5057 GCA_049303435.1 Parvibaculum sp.
AATCTCGCTCAGACGCTGATCGAGCTTCACGGGCTTGATGGCGCCCTTGTCAGCGTCATTGCAGGCGGCAAGCGCCAGCACCAGCCCTGCCATCAGCACCAGTCTTCTTGAAATTTGTTTCCTGGACATGGCTCGCCCCCGCGTGTCGTCCCGTTCGGTTTGCCAGAATGTGTCAGGCTGGCGGCTTCGGTCAATTAAAAATAGCGATGACTATTCTTTTTGCCATTGAGTTAGTTGATGCCGCCAATAGGCCATCATCTGGGCTGCGGTTTCCTCGGCAATGCGGCTATCGCTGACCCTTGGTTCCTCCAGCGCCATTTCGATGGCGGCATAGGAAAGTTCGACAGAAATTCGCACCCGTTCCCATATTTCGACACGGGGCACGTCGGGCAGATGGCGGTGAAATTCGTCGGTGATGGCGTCCGACATGGCGCGGTGCGAACTCAGGCGCACGTCCTGTAATGTGGGCACGGCGCGCAAGCTGAGGCTGATCGCCAGTGCGCCGGGCGTCGCGCGGGTGACTTCGATAGTGTCTGAGATAAGCGAATAGATGTCGTCCATTAGCGCTTCGGGATTTGTCACCTCGTGCATCTGCTCCAGCCACCCGGCAATCAGCACGTTCTGCGCTGTCATCAGCCGGTCGCCCAACGCCATCAGCACGGCATATTTATTGGGGAAGTAGCGATAAAGTGTCGGCACGGTGACGCCTGCTTCCGCGGCAATCAGATTGGTCGAGATACGCTCGACGCCGATCTCGACAAGCAGCTTCGTCGCCACATCCAGAATGCGCTCATAGGTTTCGACGGCGCGCCTCTGGCGCGGGGTGCGCTTGATGGCGAGGTCGACGGGCGCGTTGCTCATCGGATCAATCGCTTGCCGGCTTCGAAGTGAGCATCATGTAGTTGACGTCTGTGTCGCGTCCGAGAGTCCAGCGGTCGGTGAGCGGGTTGTAGCTGACGCCAGTCGTTTCCTCGAGTGTCAGGCCACAAGCCGCGATACTCGTCTTCATTTCTTCCGGGGTGATGAATTTCGACCAGTCATGCGTGCCGCGCGGCAGCCAGCGCAGAATGTATTCCGCGCCGATAATGGCGAGGCCCATTGCCTTCAACGTGCGATTGAGCGTGGCGACGAACATGATGCCGCCGGGCTTCAGCATGGCCGCGCAGCATTGCAGGAAACCGTCACGGTCGGCGACATGTTCGATCACTTCCATATTGAGGATGACGTCGAATTTTTCGCCCGCCGCCATCAGTGCTTCGGCCGTGGTCGCGCGATAGTCGATTGCAAGACCCTGCTCGGAGGCATGGATGCTGGCGGTAGCGATATTCTGTTCCGAGGCGTCGGCGGAGACCATATTGGCCCCAAGACGGCACATGGGTTCGGACAGGAGCCCGCCGCCACAGCCGATGTCGAGGAAACGCAGGCCCTCGAACGGGCGCATGGCCCTGGGGTCGCGGTCAAAATGGCTCGCCACTTTCGTCTTGATGTAGCCGAGCCGGACGGGATTGAACTTGTGCAGGGGGCGAAATTTGCCCGTCGGGTCCCACCATTCAGCCGCCATTGCCGAAAAACGGGCCACTTCCGCCGGATCGACCGTATTGGGGCCGGATTTGGCGAGCGTTTCGGTGACGCTGGCGTCAGCTTTTTCGGCAATGCCCATGGGTGTGCGGTTTCCCTTTACGTTCGCGTCAGTTCCAGCCCGCCTTTGCGGCAAAAAGCGCCGCTCTTTCGGGCGAATCCTTATCTGCTGCCGGTTGCGGCTTGAAGGTCATCCGAGTATGTATCCGGCTCTATGATATAGGGCGTTCAGGGGTTCCCGGTCCAGTCGGGTTTTCCGGGGTTTTCCGAATATACGATCAATGACGCGGACCTGGATTTCAGGGTCCCTTACAGGAATTTTGTGATGGCCAGACTGGTCATGAAATTTGGCGGAACGTCGGTTGCCGACATCGCCCGGATTCGCAACGTCGCTCAGCATGTGAAGCGCGAGGTCGATGCCGGCCATCAGGTCGCCGTCGTCGTCTCGGCCATGTCGGGCAAGACCAACGAGCTTGTCGGTTGGGCGCGCGAGGTCGCGCCTTTGCACGACGCGCGCGAGTATGACGCGATCGTCGCTTCGGGCGAGCAGGTCACTGCCGGCTTGCTGGCGATCGAGTTGCAGCGCCTCGATATTGCGGCGCGCTCCTGGCTTGGCTGGCAGATTCCCATCCGTACCGATAATGCGCATGGCGCGGCGCGGATTCAGGAGATCGACGGCAGTGAACTCATAACGCGCTTCAAGCGTGGTGAGGTGGCCGTCATCGCCGGTTTCCAGGGGCTTGCGCCCGATAACAGGATCACGACGCTCGGACGCGGCGGGTCGGATACGAGCGCCGTTGCGATAGCCGCCGCCGTGAAAGCCGATCTCTGCGACATCTATACCGATGTCGATGGTGTCTATACGACGGACCCGCGCATCGTTGCGAAGGCCCAAAAGCTTGATAAGATCAGTTATGAGGAAATGCTGGAGATGGCGTCGCTCGGCGCCAAGGTGCTCCAGACCCGTTCCGTCGAGCTCGCCATGGTTTATCGCGTGCGCCTTCAGGTGCGCTCGAGCTTTGACGCGCCCGATGCCGCTCCGAGTTGCCTCGGTGCGGAAGGGTCTAACATCTTTTTTCCTGGCACCCTTGTTTGCGACGAGGACGAAATCGTGGAACAGCAGGTAGTAAGCGGCATCGCCTATTCGAAGGACGAGGCCAAGGTCACGCTTGTCAAGGTCGAGGACAAGCCCGGTGTCGCGGCGCGCGTCTTCGGACCGCTCGCCGACAATTCGATCAATGTCGACATGATCATCCAGAACCTCTCGGATGACGGCAAGAGCACCGACATGACCTTCACCGTGCCGCAGGCCGAGCTTGCGCGCGCCGAGGAACTCATCCGCAAGGTGCAGCTCGACGTCGGCGCGCAGGAAGTGCGCACGGATCTCAATGTCGTCAAGATTTCCATCATCGGCATCGGTATGCGCAGTCATACGGGCGTCGCCAAGACGATGTTCAAGACGCTGGGTGAGAAAGGGATCAATATCCTTGCCATCACCACAAGCGAGATCAAGGTGAGCGTATTGATCTCGGCGGAGTATACTGAACTGGCCGTGCGGGCTCTTCACACGGCTTACGGGCTCGACGGCGAATAATGGAGAAGGCGTGAGGCGATTTTATTCTTCTTTCTGCAACTTCCGGCCCGGCAAGCGCCAGGGCGTGGATGTCTGCGCTTTGAAGAGGGATGAAGGCTGATGGCGGGCGCAGTCGGGGGGCCACGCGTTCTGCTGCGCAAATTGCGCGAGGTCATGGCCGATCAGGTCACCGCGCAGCAGCGGCTGGACAATATCGTCGTCCTCATCGCCTCCAACATGGTGGCCGAGGTGTGTTCGGTCTATCTCGTGCGTCCGTCGAATGAGCTTGAACTTTTTGCAACCGAAGGTCTGAAGCCCAGCGCCGTTCACCAGACGCGCCTCAGGATCGGCGAAGGTCTGGTTGGCGACATCGCCTCCCATGCCCGACCGCTCAATCTGGCGGATGCGCAATCGCATCCGGGCTTTGCCTATCGTCCGGAAACCGGCGAAGAAGTCTATAAGTCGCTGATGGGTGTCCCCATCCTGCGCTCGGGCCGCGTTGTTGGCGTACTCGCGGTACAGAACCGCACCAAGCGAAATTATACCGAGGACGAGGTCGAGGCGCTGCAGACGGTCGCGATGGTGCTGGCCGAAGTGGTGGCGTCGGGCGATCTCATTAATCTCGATGAACTTGCCGACACGACGGAAACGCGTCGTCGTCCTGTTCACATCGCCGCCAGCGCCTTTGCCGAAGGCATCGCGTTAGGGCATGCGGTGCTTCACGAACCACGCGTTCATGTGGCGCGGCTCATCGCCGAAGACGTGGATGCCGAAAACGAGCGCCTCGAACAGGCGGTCTATCAGCTTCGCGGCAGTATCGACGATCTGCTGGAAACGGAAGATCTGAGCCATGCGGGCGAGCATCGCGAGGTGCTTCAGGCCTATCGCATGTTCGCTAACGACCGCGGCTGGTTGCAGCGCATGTCAGAGGCCGTGCGCACCGGTCTCACCGCCGAAGCTGCTGTCGAACGGGTGCAGAACGATACGCGTGCGCGTCTCCTGCGTGCCGCCGACCCCTATTTGCGCGACCGCCTGCATGATTTTGACGATCTCGCCAATCGGTTGCTGCGGCAGTTGACCGGCGTGGGCCTCTCGTCGGCCAGTGGCAACCTGCCTATCGATACGATCCTGATCGCCCGCAATATGGGTCCTGCCGAACTTCTCGACTATGACAAGGAGCGTCTGCGCGGTCTTGTGCTGGAAGAGGGTGCGGCCAATGCCCATGTGGCGATCGTGGCGCGCGCCATGGGCATTGCCACGGTCGGTCGCGCCGAAGCCATTCTCGATACCATCGATCAGGGCGACGCCATCATCATCGATGGCGATGCAGGCGACGTCTATGTCCGCCCGACATCTGACATCATCGACGCCTATTCTGAAAAGGCACGCTTCCGGGCGCGCAAGCAGGAACAGTACAAGGCGATTCGCCAGAAGCCATCCGTCACGCGCGATGGCGAGAAGGTGGCGCTTTACGTTAATGCGGGGCTTCAGGTCGATCTCGGCCATTTGCATGAGTCCGGCGCAGAGGGCATCGGGCTTTTCCGCACCGAGCTGCAGTTCATGGTCGCGGCCAAGCTGCCGAGCCTGAAGGATCAGATCGAGCTCTATAATGCGGTGCTCGATGCGGCAGGTGATCATCCGACTGTCTTTCGCACGCTCGACATCGGAGGCGACAAGATGTTGCCCTATATGGACATCTCCGACTTCAAGGAAGAAAATCCGGCGCTTGGCTGGCGCGCGATCCGGATCGGGCTCGACCGGCCGGCACTTTTGCGCCACCAGTTGCGCGCGCTTCTGACGGCGGCTGCCGGACGGAGCTTGCGGGTCATGTTCCAGATGGTCGCCGAAGTCGCCGAATTCAGGCGCGCGCGGGCGTTGGTTGACAAGGAACTGGCTCGATTGCGGA
>JBAQNC010000087.1:0-6680 GCA_049303435.1 Parvibaculum sp.
ACCGCATTGAGCGACACGTCAGGAACGGTCTTGCCGAACACCACGTGGAAAGCGAGGAGGTCATCGATCGGCGAGCAGGCATAGCCTGCCGCGCGCGCAACCTCGTCCGACGACTGCAGCGAAAAACGCGAACCGAACAACGCCTGATAAAGCGCGCGGTCACCTTCATTAAGCGTGCGCGGCGTAGCATGGGTGAGAACCTGCCCAACGCGGAAATCTTCAAAGAAATTACCCGAATTGGTCTTGCTCATGCTTCAAGCTCCGCGATGGCGTCGGCAATGGCGACGGTGCGCTTGGCAATTTCGGCGTGAAGAATTTCAACCATGCGGCCATCAACTTTCAGCACGCCCTTACCCTTGTTTTCAGGAAGCTCAAACGCGGCAATTGTCTGACGCGCAAAGGCGACGGTTTCTTCATCCGGGGAGAAAATCACATTGCAGGGCGCAACCTGCGAGGGATGGATCAAAGTCTTGCCGTCGAAACCCATATCGCGACCCTGCTCGCAGATAGCAGCAAATCCCTCTTCGTTCTTTATGTCGTTATAGACGCCATCAAGAACGATGATGCCGTAGGCGCGCGCGGCAATGATAGAAAGGCCAAGCGAAGCAAGCATCGGGACGCGGTCCGACGTATGAGCCGCGCGCAATTCCTTGGCGATGTCGTTTGTGCCCATGACCCATACAGTCATGCGCGTCGAGGCGGCCTTGGCCGCAATCGCCTGAATGTTGAGAATCGCCAGTGGCGTCTCGATCATGCACCAGAGTTGCATGGAAGCATCGGCGCCCGCATCGGAAAGCGCCTTGTCGGCGCGCATCACGTCTTCGGCGGAATTGACTTTCGGTACAAGGATCGCATCGGGCTTTGCGGCAACCGCCGCCTTGATGTCGTCCATGCCCCAAGGCGTATCCATGCCATTGACCCGAATGACGAGTTCACGTTTGCCGTAGCCACCTTCCTTGACGGCGGCAACAACCTGCGCACGGGCCTCTTCCTTGACGTCGGGGGCAACGGCATCTTCCAGATCAAGGATTAAGGCGTCCGCAGACAAGCTGCGCGCCTTTTCGAGAGCCCGCGCATTCGAACCCGGCATGTAAAGAACACTACGACGCGGACGGGCAATCATATCGGACATGGGCTCTCTCTTCAGTTGGATCAGGCGGCTTTCTTCAGATAACGCGCTCCGAGAATTTCGGCAATCTGCACGGCGTTGAGCGCAGCGCCTTTGCGCAGATTGTCAGCGACGACCCAGATCGCCAATCCATTGTCGACAGTCGGATCGACACGGATACGACTGATATAGGTCGCGAAATCGCCCACACACTCAAGCGGCGTCACATAGCCGCCGTCTTCACGCTTGTCGACGACCAGACAACCCGGCGCTTCCCGCAAGACCTCCCGCGCTTCATCATCGGAAATCGGGTTTTCAAATTCGATATTGATGGCTTCAGCATGACCAACAAAGACGGGCACACGCACGCAAGTCGCCGTCACCTTGATCTTGGGGTCGAGCATCTTCTTGGTCTCAACCACCATCTTCCATTCTTCCTTCGTATATCCGTCTTCCATGAAGACATCGATATGAGGAATGACATTGAAAGCGATCTGCTTGGTAAACTTCCTGGTCTCGACAGGATCGTTCACATAGATCGCGCGCGTCTGCTCGAAAAGCTCGTCCATGCCTTCCTTGCCAGCACCCGAGGTAGACTGATAAGTCGAAACGACGACGCGCTTGATCTTGGCAAGATCATGCAAAGGCTTCAATGCAACAACCATTTGTGCGGTCGAGCAGTTGGGGTTCGCAATGATCATCTTCTTGGTGTAGCCCGCAATCGCATCGGCATTCACTTCCGGCACGATCAGCGGCACATCGGGGTCCATGCGATAGCGGGATGAATTGTCAATCATCACGCAACCGGCCGCCGCAATTCTGGGCGCCCATTTTTCTGCGACTTCGGAACCCGCCGACATGAGACAAATGTCAGTACCTGCAAAATCGTAATTCTCGAGCGCCTTCACCTTCAGAATCTTGTCGCCATAGGACACTTCCGTTCCCAGACTACGACGGGACGCCAATGCCACGACCTCATCGGCGGGAAACTCGCGCTCCGCCAGAATGTTGAGCATTTCGCGCCCGACATTGCCTGTCGCACCGACTACGGCAACCTTGTAACCCATGAGTGCTTCTCCTGACGGTGACGTTTAACCGTTCAACCGATCGAGTTCTTTCAAGATGGCGTCGCCCATTTCAAGGGTGCCAACTTTCGTCTTGCCTTCTTGCATGATGTCGCCCGTGCGAAGCCCATTGGCGAGCACCGCATCGACAGCCTTTTCCAGCATGTCCGCGCAAGCGCCGCGATCGAAGGTGTAACGCAGCGCCATAGCGAACGAGAGGATCGAGGCGATGGGGTTCGCCGCGCCTGTGCCCGCAATATCAGGCGCCGAGCCATGGACCGGCTCATACATGGCGCGCGCCTTGCCATTGGCGTCTTTCGCGCCGAGCGAGGCGGACGGCAGCATGCCGAGCGAACCCGTCAACATAGAGGCAATATCGGACAACACGTCGCCAAACAGATTATCAGTAACGATCACGTCGAACTGCTTGGGATTGCGCACAAGCTGCATGGCGCAATTGTCCGCCAGCATGTGCTCGAGTTTTACATCGGAGAATTGCTCTTTGTGCAGCTTGGAGACTTCTTCGAACCAAAGGACACCGGACTTCATCACATTACGCTTTTCAACGGACATAACGCGATTGTCGCGCTTGCGGGCGAGTTCGAACGCCACCGCGGCGATGCGACGAATTTCGCTCGTCGTATAGACCTGCGTATCAATGCCGCGACGCTCGCCATTACCAAGGTCTTCAATGATCTTGGGCTCGCCGAAATAAACACCACCGGTCAGCTCGCGCACGATCATGATGTCGAGACCTTCGACGATCTCGCGCTTCAGCGACGAAGCGTCAGCAAGCGCTGCAAAGCAAAGGGCGGGGCGCAGATTGGCAAAAAGTTCGAGGTCCTTGCGAAGACGCAGCAGACCCGCTTCAGGCCGTGCGTCATAGGGTACATTATCCCACCTGGGTCCGCCCACGGCACCAAGGAAGACCGCATCGGCAGCCAGGGCCTTTTCGATAGTCGCATCGGTGATCGCAACGCCATGCGCGTCATAGCAGCAGCCGCCAACAAGATCATGATCAATCTCTACAGCGAAATCGCGCTTCTTCGTATACCAGTCAATGACGCGCTCAACCTGACCCATCACTTCCGGGCCAATGCCGTCACCGGCAACAATCAGGATTTTCTTGGTGCTCATAGGTCTCAAACTTTTCTATATCGAAAGAACGGAATTTTCTTAAAGCCAGGGCTGCTCGGCGGCGTGACGCTTTTCATATGAAGCGATCTCGTCGGCCTTCTTCATTGTCAGGCCGACGCCGTCGAGACCTTCGAGCATGCAATGCTTGCGGAAGGGATCGACATCGAACTTGATGACGCCGCCGTCCGGTCCCTTGATTTCCTGTGCTTCCAGATCAACCGTCACGACGGCATTCTGACCGCGCTCGGCGTCATCCATCAGCTTGTCCACATCGGACTGCGGCAGGATGATCGGCAAAATGCCGTTCTGAAAACAATTGTTGTAGAAGATGTCGGCAAAGCTCGCGGCGATAACGCATTTGATGCCGAAGTCAGCCAGCGCCCAAGGCGCATGCTCGCGCGATGAACCGCAACCGAAATTCTCGCCCGTCACGAGAATCTGCGCATGGCGATAAGCAGGCTTGTTGAGCACAAAGTCAGGGTTCTCGTTGCCCTTGTCGTCGTAGCGCATTTCATCGAACAGATTTTTGCCGAGCCCCGTGCGCTTGATCGTCTTCAGGAACTGCTTGGGGATGATCATATCGGTATCGATATTGATCAGCGGCAACGGAGCCGCAACGCCTGTGAGTTTGTTAAACTTATCCATTGGGGCGTCTCCTTAGTTCAGTTCGCGAAAATCGACAAAGTGACCGGCGATCGCCGCCGCCGCCGCCATTTGTGGCGAGACCAGATGCGTGCGACCGCCACGGCCCTGACGACCTTCGAAGTTACGGTTGGATGTCGAGGCGCAACGTTCGCCCGGCGCGAGCTTGTCCGCATTCATCGCCAGACACATGGAGCAGCCCGGTTCGCGCCATTCAAAACCCGCTTCGACAAAAATCTTGTCGAGGCCTTCGGCTTCCGCCTGTTCCTTCACAAGCCCCGAACCCGGTACGACCATCGCATTGACGGCGGCGGCAACCTTGTGCCCCTTGGCGACAGCCGCCGCCGCCCGCAGATCTTCGATGCGACCATTGGTGCATGAACCGATGAACACACGGTCAATCTTCACATCCGTGATCGGCGTTCCGGCGGTGAGGCCCATGTAAACGAGCGAGCGTTCCAGCGCATTGCGCTTGCCTTCGTCAGCAACCTTGGAAGGGTCCGGCACGCGATCCGTGATCTTGATCACATTTTCCGGGCTGGTGCCCCAGGTGATCATGGGCGGGAGGTTCGCGATGTCGATGCTGATTTCCTTGTCGAAATGCGCACCTGCGTCAGACGGCAGCGTCAGCCAATAGGCAGCCGCCTTTTCCCAGTTCTCGCCCTTGGGCGCCATCGGACGGCCCTTGAAATAGGCGATGGTCTTTTCATCCGGCGCGATCATGCCGGCGCGCGCGCCTGCTTCGATGGTCATGTTGCAGACCGTCATGCGGCCTTCCATCGACAGATCGCGGATCGCCTGACCGGCATATTCGATGACATAGCCTGTGCCACCGGCGGTGCCGATATGGCCGATTATGGCAAGCGCAATATCCTTGGCGGTGAAGCCTTCCGGCGCCTTGCCTTCGACATTGATGCGCAGGTTCTTGGCCTTCGCCTGAATGAGCGTCTGGGTCGCCAGCACATGCTCAACTTCCGACGTGCCAATGCCATGGGCCAGAGCGCCGAATGCGCCATGCGTCGAGGTGTGGCTGTCGCCGCAGACGATCGTGGTGCCCGGCAGCGTGAAACCCTGTTCCGGTCCGACGATGTGAACGATGCCCTGACGCTTGTCGTCCATTTCCAGATATTCAATACCGAAGGCCTTGGCATTGTCGTCCAGCGTCTGCACCTGGATGCGGCTCTCTTCGTCGGCGATGCCCTTCGAGCGGTCGGTTGTCGGCACGTTATGGTCGGCAACAGCCAGCGTCTTCTCTGGCGCATGAACCGTACGGTGCGCCAGACGCAGACCTTCGAAAGCCTGCGGGCTCGTCACTTCGTGGACGAGATGACGGTCAATATAGAGGAGACCCGTGCCGTCTTCCTGCATCTCGACGAGATGAGCGTCCCAGATTTTGTCGTACATGGTGCGCGGTGCAGCCATTTATCTCTCTCCTGTTTCGCGCGGTGCGCCAATGCTGGAGCGTCGCGAATGTCTCAAGTCAAAAATTCACAAGGCGGCAAAAAGCAAAAAAGCGGGCCGGGGCTTGAGGCCCTGCCCGCTTCTTTCATCTCTATCCGTAAAGAATACGGAGGAAAGCTTAGGCCGCGCCGGAGGCTGCTGCACGACGCTTGAAATCCTGCTTCTCGACAATACGAGCGGACTTGCCACGACGGCCACGCAGATAATAAAGCTTCGCCCGGCGCACACGGCCACGACGAAGCACCTTAATGCTGTCGATCATCGGGCTGTAAAGCGGGAACACACGTTCGACGCCTTCACCGTAGGAAATCTTGCGAACCGTGAAGTTCTCGTCGATGCCGCCGCCTGAGCGCGCGATGCAGACGCCTTCATAGGCCTGAACGCGTGAGCGCTCGCCTTCGACAACCTTCACGCTGACGATCAGCGTGTCACCCGGACCGAATTTGGGAATTTCCTTACCGGCGGTAAGCGATTCCATCTGGTCCTGATTAAGCTGTTCGATGATATTCATGTCTTAAACCTCGGATATGCAGGCGTCCGGCGGTCTCTCAGAGACCCTTACGAGGAACCCTCGTCCGGAAGCGGGCTTCACTAACATACTTCAGTCGGACTTGCGACTGTCTTTACGACCGATTCTTGAGAAATTTTTCCCAAAGATCAGGCCGCCTCAATTTCGTCGCCTCTTCGGCCTGGGCACGACGCCAAGCCTTGATGCGCCCGTGGTCCCCGGATGTGAGGATTTCGGGTATCTCGCGCCCTTCAAACACCTGAGGCCGCGTATATTGCGGATATTCAAGCAATCCACCTTCAAAACTCTCATCCTCACCCGAAACTTGCCTGCCCATGACACCGGGAAGGAGCCGGATAACCGCGTCGAGCAGCGCAAGCGCCGCCGGTTCGCCACCTGAGAGGATAAAGTCCCCCAGACTAATTTCTTCCATAACCCGAGCCTCGATCACACGCTGATCAAGCCCCTCGAAGCGTCCGCAAAGCAGCGTCACGCCCGGCCCCGCCGCCAGTTCCCTGACACGTTCCTGCGTCAGAGGCTTGCCCCGCGGGGACAAATAAATCAACGGCTGCCCGGCCTGATGCACCGCATCGACCGCTCTGGCCACCACATCTGCCCGCATCACCATGCCGGCCCCGCCACCCGACGGCGTATCATCCACCGACCGATGCCGGTCGGTCGCAAAATCCCGGATATCAACCGCCTCAAGCGACCAGACACCAGCCTCAAGCGCCCTTCCGGCAAGCGACAACCCCAAGGA
>JBAQNC010000088.1:0-4257 GCA_049303435.1 Parvibaculum sp.
TGGCAGGGCCAGATAATCGCCCCGATTGATTTTCGCAGCCAAAAGCGCCTCTATGAGGCAGCCGATCAGGCCACATCAATTCGATTGATTCGGCTCCATCAGGCCGCCCGTTAGAATCGAAATACGAGGATACCACCCATGAAAATTTCCTTCTCCGACATCTCGGTCGGCAAATCCGGTGCTCTGGCTGTGATCGTGCCCGAAGGGGCGTCATTGTCCGGTGTGCTGGCCGATCTCGACGGCAAGACGGGTGGCGCTATCAAGCGGGCGATTAAGGCGACGGATTTTACGGGTAAATCGGGCTCTATTCTCGAACTCGTCACGCCACAGGGTCTGGCGGCCAGCCGCCTGCTTCTCATGGGGGCGGGCAAGGCATCTGCGGCGACGGCCTTGACGATGGAGAATCTGGGCGGCGACCTCATCGGTCGGCTGGTGCGCGACAAGGAGACGACCGCTGCCATTATCGTGGATGGCGTGTCGAACGCACGACTGCGCGGCGAGGACGCGGCGGCCCGTGTCGCATTTGGCGCGAAGCTGCGTTCCTATCGTTTCGACAAATACAAATCCAGGAAGAAGGACGAT
This sequence comes from Parvibaculum sp., assembly GCA_049303435.1. Taxonomy (GTDB): domain Bacteria; phylum Pseudomonadota; class Alphaproteobacteria; order Parvibaculales; family Parvibaculaceae; genus Parvibaculum. Next base: position 583 of record JBAQNC010000088.1, read on the forward strand.
CCCCTTCCGATGAAAGCATTGTCGGTCGGGACGAAAGTCGCGGCGGGCGCGCGCAAGTCCTATGCGACGCTTGAGAAGATTGCCGAGGGCATGTTTCTCACACGCGATCTTGTCAACGAGCCGCCGAATGTTCTCTTTCCCAAGGAATTCGCCAAGCGCGCCCGCGCCTTGTCGAAAGTCGGCGTCAAGGTCGAAGTGCTCGGCGAAGCGCAGATGCACAAGCTCGGCATGGGGTCTTTGCTCGGTGTCGGTCAGGGCAGCGAGCGCGAAAGCCAGCTCGTCATCATGCGCTGGAACGGCGGCAAACCGGGCGACAAGCCCGTCGCCTTCGTCGGCAAGGGCGTCTGCTTCGATACGGGCGGCATTTCCCTGAAGCCCCCGGCAGGCATGGAAGACATGAAGGGTGACATGGGCGGCGCGGCCTGCGTCACCGGCCTCATGCATGCACTGGCGGCCCGCAAGGCCAAGGTCAATGTGGTGGGCGTCATTGGCGTCGTGGAAAACATGCCGGACGGCAACGCCCAGCGTCCCGGCGACATCGTCACCTCCATGTCGGGCCAGACCATCGAGATCATCAATACGGACGCCGAAGGCCGTCTCGTGCTCGCCGATGCGTTGCATTACACGGAAAAACGTTTTCAGCCGATATTCATGATCGATCTCGCGACACTCACCGGCGCCATCATGGTTGCTCTGGGTAAGGAATATGCGGGTCTCTTTTCCAACGACGACACGCTGTCGAAGCAATTGTCCGATGCCGGTGAGGCCGAGAATGAAAAAGTCTGGCGTTTGCCGATGGGGCCTGCCTATGACAAGGCCATCAATTCGCAATTCGCCGACATGAAGAATACCGGCGGACGCGATGGCGGCTCGATCACGGCGGCGCAGTTCCTTCTGCGGTTCGTGAAGTCCACCAAATGGGCGCACCTCGATATCGCGGGCACGGCTATGGCCTCGCCCAAGTCGTCGATCAATCAGTCCTGGGGTTCGGGTTGGGGCGTACGCCTGCTCAATCGCCTCGTCGCCGATCATTACGAAGGCTAGAGCGTCAGGCTCATTCCATGACCGAGGTCCTGTTTTATCATCTGCAAAACGCCCCGCTTGAGCGCGCGCTTTCCCAGCTTCTGGAAGCCTCGCTCAAGCGCAAGTGGCGCGCCGTCGTGAAATCGGGCCGGGCCGAACGCGTCGACGAGTTGAACACTCATCTCTGGACGTTTCAGCGCGACAGCTTCCTGCCGCACGGTACAGTGGACGATGGTCCCGCCGCCGTCCACCCGGTCTATCTGACGGGCGAGGACGAAAATCCCAATGGCGCCCATGTGCTTTTTCTGGTCCACGGCGCAACCTCGGACCGGATCGCGGAATTCAATCGCTGCGTGTTGATGTTCGATGGCGGTGACGAAGAAGCGCTTGGCTTAGCCCGCAGCCAGTGGAAAACGCTCAAATCCGCAGGCCATGATGCCACCTATTGGCAGCAAAGCGACGAAGGCCGCTGGGAGAAAAAGGCCTGATCCGGGCGAAGCCTCTTCCACTCAAGATTTTTCCGACAGTCATTATACGTTTTCGTTGCTTGAACTCCGTCCCCGCACGGCCCAATTTCAGGGTCTGAATTTTACAAGGGGGATGAAATGTCGGGTTGGAAACGTATTGTGCTGGCGGCAATTGGTGTGCTGCTGATAGGTGGCGGCAGCGCCTATTATTGGTTGATTGTCGAAAGCCATATGCCTTCGGACGCGCATTTCGAAATCGATATGAACGAGGTGCGAGAACTCGCCGATCAGATCCGCGGCGACAAGCCAGTCGAAATCCAGGTCGAGCAGGTCGCGAAGTTCACCTTTCCCGCCACCGCCGTCGTCGCGGGCGATGGCTGGTCCTCGACGGATCTCCCCGTCTTCTCCTATCAACTCGTCTATCCTGACGGACGCACCGGCATCGTCGACACGGCGCTGAGCAAGGAGCAGGGCGGAGACAATCTCACCGGTTTCGATCAGGCCGCCTACGACCGCATGGAAGCGGCGATAGGGCGCGCCAGCTTCATCCTGCTGACGCATGAGCATATGGATCACATCGGCGGGCTCGCCGCCTATCCCGACCTTGCGAAGATCATACCTTCCGTCGACATGACGAAAGAGCAGATCGATCACCCCGAGCGTTCGGCCCCCGTCGTCATCGCAAAGGACATCCTCGGCGCGTTCAAGCCCGTCGTTTACGACAAATATCTCGCCATTGCGCCCGGCGTCGTCCTCATCAAGTCGCCCGGCCATTCGCCCGGCAGCCAGATGGTCTATGTCCGCAAACAGGATGGAACGGAAATCCTCTTCCTCGGCGATGTCGCCTGGCGCTTCCGCAATATCGAGACCCAGCGCGAACGCGCCCGCCTGATTACGCAATTCTACCTGAAGGAAGATCGCCTCGCCGTCTTCGGTGAGCTGAAGGCGCTGCACGAACGCCACGCCGCCGAGCCGGACCTTGCCATGATGCCGGGGCACGATGGCATCGTGGAAGCCGCACTGGTGGAGAAGGGCGTCTTTGTAGCAGGCTTCAAGTAAGCATGTTTTTTTACCTCCCCCTCGTGGGGAGGTCGAAAAATCTGCTTCAGAATTTTTCGGGTGGGGTGCGCCTCAGCTCGCCATCGCCTCATCATAGGCCGCAACCGCCTCAAGCCATTTGTCTTCCGTCGCCGCAAGGGCCCGCAGCGCATCCGCGCGGGTCTTTGCCACTTTTGCGGCTTCCTCGGGCTTGCCTTCAAAGGCGCTGGCGTCGGCGAGCTTTGCATCGAGCCTCTTGATCTCCGCCTGCAATTTCTCGACGTCTTTCTCCAGCGCCTGCGCCTTCTTCTTCAGCGGCGAATTCTGTTCCCGCTTCTGCGCGGCGATGCGGCGGGCTTCTTTCTTGTCGTTGGAAGGGCGCGGCGCGGCAGACGCCGCTTCCGCATCCATCTCGTCCTGCGACATCGGCTTCACGCGCCGCGCCGGATCGAGCAACCACTTGCGATAGTCGTCGAGGTCGCCGTCGTAAGGCGCGACGGTTCCGTCCGCGACGAGCCACAACCGGTCGGCGCAGGTCTCGACGAGATGCCGGTCATGGCTGATCAGGATGAAAGCGCCGTCATAATCGTTGATCGCCATCACCAGCGCCTCGCGGCTGTCGACGTCCAGATGGTTCGTCGGTTCGTCGAGGATGATGATATGCGGCTTGTGATAGGTGGCGATGGCGAACAGCAGGCGCGCCTTCTCGCCGCCCGAAAGCTTTTCGACAGCCGTATCCGCCTTGTCCGCGCCGAAGCCGTAGGAGCCCGCAATGGCGCGCGTCTGCGCCTGCGTCGCCGTCGGCGTCAGGGTGCGGAAATGCTCGTAGGGCGTTTCGGCCATGCCCAGCTCGTCCAGCTGATGCTGTGCGAAATAGGCGATCCGCAATTTCTTGGAATCATATTTATTGCCGCCCGTCACCTGCAACCGGTCGCAAAGCAGTTTGGCGAAGGTGGACTTGCCGTTGCCGTTCGCGCCCAGCAGCGCAATGCGATCGTCCTGATCGATCCGCAGGTCGAGGTTTTTCAGGATCGGCTTGTCGGGCTCATAGCCGACCGAGGCATGTTCAAGGCGGATGATCGGCGAGGCCAGCGGCTTGTCCGGCGCGGGAAAGCGGAAGGGCATCACGCGTTCGTTCAATATGTCG
>JBAQNC010000089.1:0-14566 GCA_049303435.1 Parvibaculum sp.
ACGCTACGCAACTCACCCTTGGCACGCGTTACGAGTTCACGCGATACGACTACAACAACCTTACTGGCACAGGCGTCACCGGACGCTATTACCGCCCCGCGAATCGGACCGACACATTCTCCAATCTGACGCCGAAGCTCGGCCTGACGCATAAGTTCGACGACGAGATCATCGGCTTTCTCAACGTCGCTCGCGCCGCCCGCGCGCCGCAAACGAGCGACCTCTATCGCCTGCAACCGGGCCAGGATCCCGGCATCATCAATTCTGAAATCCTCGACAGCATAGAAATCGGCGCACGCGGTCAGATCGGCGCCGCCGAGTATGAGGTTTCCACCTACTTCATGAAAAAGCGCAATTATGCATTCAGGGATTCCGCCAACAACAACATCACGAATGGCAAGACGAAACACATGGGCATCGAAATCGCGTTAAAGACACCGCTCGTCTGGGGTCTCGATCTCGCTGCAGCGGGCACCTATGCGCGCCACACCTACGACTTCACTGATATCCCCGACCAGATCTATTCCGGTAATGACGTCGACACGGCCCCGCGCGCTATCGCCAATATCAGGCTCGGATACAATTTCGACGACGACCAGGCGCGTGTGGAACTCGAATGGGTCCATATGGGTTCATACAAGACCGACACCGCCAATCTTCATTCCTATGCCGGACATGACCTGTTGAACCTGCGCGCCGAATACAGCGTAACGGAAAATCTCTCCATTTTTGGCCGTCTTTCAAATCTTCTCGACACGCGCTATGCCGATCGGGCCGACTACACAGCCTTTAACAACAAAGATCGCTATTTCCCTGGCGACGACAGAGCCCTCTATGCGGGAGTGACCGTCCGGTTCTAAGATGGCCGCGTGAACACCGACAAAAAGGTTTCAAATGGCAAAGCAATTCCCGGCTCTCGAACCCGCGCATACGGACTTTATTGAGCGCCAGCATATGTTTTTCACGGCCGCAGCCGCAGCCGACGGACGTATCAACCTTTCGCCGAAGGGCCTGGATGGGCTTCGTGTTCTCACACCCAACTCAGTGGTCTATCTCGACCACACCGGAAGCGGCAATGAGACAGCCGCGCTGCTGCGCGCAGATGGACGACTGACTATCATGTTTTGCGCTTTCGAAGGTCCACCCCTGATCCTGCGGCTCTATGGCAAAGGGCGCGTCCTTCCGCAGGGCTCAGATCGCCACAAGAAAATTCTCTCGGATAATTTTGCAGGAAATGAGCCCATCGGCGCGCGGCATATGATCGAACTCGAATTTGATCTGGTTCAGACTTCTTGCGGCTACGGCGTGCCTCTCTTTGACTACAAGGAAGAGAGAACTTCGCTGACAAGATGGGCGGAGACACAAGGCAAAGAAGGCTTGAAGGCCTATCGCCAGGAAAAAAACATGACCAGCATTGATGGTCGTCCGACCGGCCTTCTCGACGAAGTCAATTAATCCGGCCCCCGTGACCCTTTAAAATCCCGCCCTCAAAGGAGCAGATGCAGATATTCGTCGACATCTGGCCAATCGCCATCGCCACGATCCAGTTTGCCGCCATGTTGGGCGCGGCGGGCCATGCGATGCTGACGAAAAGCGACGTGCGTTCGGCAGCAGGCTGGGTTGGCTTCATCCTGCTTGTCCCCTTCCTTGGTTGGCTGATCTATCTCCTCTTCGGAGTCAATCGCATTCAGCGCCGTGCACGCGAATTGCGTGGCCTCCCGCGCGGCATCACCTTGCCACTTCCCAAGCCGTCGACCGGCGAACTGCTCTCCATTGAGGGCGAGGAAAGATTCGAACTGGAAAATCTGGCGCGCTTTGGACAAAAGATGCTTGCCGAACCTTTCGAAGCCGGCAACACCATCGACATTCTTGAAAACGGGGACGAAGCCTATCCCGCAATGATTGCCGCGATTGACGGCGCTACACGATCGGTCGCACTCTCAACCTATATCTTCAACAATGACAAGGCGGGCCATCTCTTTCTGGATGCGCTTTCACGCGCGCACAAGCGTGGTGTCCGACTGCGCATCCTGATTGACGGTGTGGGCTCATGGTATTCACACCCATCCATCATCCCTGAACTTCGCAAGCGGAGCATAAATTATGCCCGCTTCCTGCATTCGTTCATGCCCTGGAAAATGCCCTATCTCAACATGCGTAACCACCAGAAAATTCTGGTGGTGGACGGTGTCCACGGCTTCACCGGCGGCATGAACATATCCGAAGGCAACCTCGTCCTGAGCCACCCGAAAAAGCCCATTCGCGACATACATTTCCGCGTCAATGGACCTGTCGTCGCCCACCTCATGCGAACTTTCGCTTACGAATGGACGTTTACGACAGGCGAAATTCTCGACGGCACGGACTGGTTTCCAGACATCACCGAAACCGACGTCGAACGTGGCATTGTTGCCCGCGCCCTGCCCGCAGGCCCCGATCAAGGCATGAACCCCATCCGCTGGACAATGCTCGCGGCGCTCACCGAGGCGCACGAAAGCATACGCATCGTGACGCCCTATTTTTTGCCGGATTCAACCCTGACTGCGGTTCTGTCTGTCGCCGCCATGCGCGGCGTCAAAGTGGACATCGTATTGCCCGCAACCAACAACCTGCCATTTGTCGACTGGGCTGCCACGCCACAACTCGCCTGGCTGATAGACGCCGGTTGCCGCGTCTGGAAAACATCGGGACCATTCGTTCACTCGAAGCTCATGACCATCGATGGCATCTGGTCGATGGTCGGTTCGGCCAATTGGGATGGACGCAGTCTGCGCCTCAACTTCGAACTCAATCTGGAGTGCTACGACGGCGCTTTCGCCAAGCGCCTGGATCACCTCATCGACAACAAGATTGCCGCCGCAAATCCAGTTACCAGCCAGACTATTTCCGCGCGTCCCCTCCCCATTCGCCTGCGAGACGCGGCAATTCGTCTGGCCTCCCCCTATCTCTGAGAGGCCTTTGGGACTTATATTGGCCTGAAAAATAAGCCAATCTACTGGCTGCCAATGCGATATTTCATATTCGACGAGGACGCGCGGCATGACAGACAAGAACCCAAAAGCCGAAGACACCAAGCCACAGGACAAAGACGCTATCCCGGAACTGGAGAGCCTGCGCGCCGAGGTGAAGCGTCTGACCGAAGAACTGGCAAAGGCGCGGGAAGCCCATCCCAGGAATATGGGCGACACTGTGGAAGAGTTCCGCGAGACCGCCGAAGAATTTGCCGAAGGACTGAGCGAGAAGGCTCAGGAAGGTTGGGATGAGCTTCAGGAGCAAATCTCCAGAAACCCGGTCCAGTCCGCGCTAGTCGCTTTCGGCCTTGGCTTTGTTCTTTCCCGCCTTTTGTCGCGCTAGAGGCTCAACATGACAAACCCAACCGCAAAAATGCGCCGCCTCGCCGAAGTCGAATTGCTGCGCGCCGAGATTGAGGCCCGACGGGTCGCCAAACGCATCATCTGGATTGCCATAGCCATCCTGATCGGCTTTCTGGCGCTGAGCATTTCCTCCTATGCACTATATTTATTTCTTGCCATACAATTTGGCGCGCTCAATGCCGCATTGATCCTCGGCGTCGCCCTCACCTTTCTGACGCTATGCGCAGTGGGCATCGCCTTTCGCAAGCCCGGACGAACCGAACAGCTGGAAGCAGAAATTCTCGCCCGTTCCATCAAGGACGCCCGCGATGACCTCAATGAAGATCTGGAAGCGATCGAGAACACGATCAATCAATTCACAGGCGGCGTTTCCCAGTTCATGAAAGGCGGCTCACTGAACCTCGGCGGCAAGAATGCCAATCTCGCGGTGATCACCCTGATCCTCTCGGCTCTTGCCACGCTGAGCCCGACCCTGAAACGCTATATCGATCCCGTCCTGAAGATCATCGGTTGTCTTGAGTCGGTCGCATCAGGTCGCCTCGACAAGCAACACGCCATCGCTCTCTCCAGTGACCCGCACGGATGCACCGGCAGGCATGTCGGGACCGGATGCAAGCCACAACGAGTCGCCGATCTTGAGCTTGCCACGACCGTTCACGATCGCCTGCTCCAGCGTGAAACTCTGGCCGACATAAGATTTCGCTCTCTGGTTCAGCATCGGATGATCGCTGACAATGGGATGCCGTCCAAGCCAACGCCGCGACATCCACACCGCCGCCACGGAAAGGACCGCAAACAGCGCAATTTGTCCGGTGAGCGGAATATCGACGACCAGAAGCAGCGCCCCCACAACCGCCGCCGCCGCTGCCAACCAGATAAAGAATATCCCCGGCACCAGCAGTTCCAGAATACCGAGCACAACTGCGACGATCCACCAGGTCCAGTTCCCGAGATCAGCTAGAAAGCTATCCATTAGCAATCTTCCCTCTTCAATCGTCACGACTGACCGGCGGAACGGCGCCGCCGGAACGTCGCGGTGCAGCACCGCTACCGCTCGCATTGCCAAAGCTTTCGCGCGCCAATTCGCCAATACCGCCGATCGCGCCAATCACGCCCGCTGCTTCAAGAGGCATCAGGACAAGCTTCTGATTGGGTGACATGGCAATCTCCTTCAGAGACTCGACATATTTCGTCGCCACGAAGTAATTGAGCGCCTGCACGTTGCCGCCAGCAATCGCGTCACTCACAACTTGTGTCGCCTTGGCTTCGGCCTCTGCCTGGCGCTCACGCGCCTCGGCATCGCGATAGGCAGCTTCGCGGCGGCCTTCCGCTTCGAGAATGGCCGCCTGCTTCTTACCTTCGGCGGCGAGAATGGCCGCCTGCCGCATGCCTTCCGCCTCAAGAATTGCGGCACGCTTTTCGCGCTCAGCCTTCATCTGCCGCGCCATGCTATCCACGATGTCGCGAGGTGGCGCGATATCCTTGATCTCGATACGCGTCACCTTCAGCCCCCAGGGGTGAGTTGCCTCATCGACCACCGTCAAAAGCCGCGCATTGATGCTGTCGCGCTGGGAAAGCAACTCGTCGAGATCCATGCTGCCCATAACAGTACGCACATTGGTCATGACAAGATTGAGGACGGCTAGTTGCAAATTGGTGACCTCATATGAAGCCTTGGCCGCATCCAGAACCTGATAGAAAACAACGCCGTCAACCATCACCATCGCATTGTCGCGCGTGATGATCTCCTGACTTGGCACGTCAAACACTGTTTCCTTCATATTGACCTTGGCGCCTATCCGATCGATGAAAGGCGTAATCACGCCGAGACCGGGCATAAGGCTGTGCGTATAACGGCCAAACCGCTCGACGGTGTAGACAAAGCCCTGAGGGACGACCTTGACCGCCTTCAGCAGGAAGATGATGGCCAGAAACAGGGCTCCAAAAACAAAATATGATCCGCCAAACATGTCTGTCGTCCTCCACATAGCCACGCTAAAAGACGTGTGCCAATTTCATGCGTAAACATAACCCAGAACCAGACCACGTGCCGCATATTACAGAACGTAGCTCCCTATATGGGGACAAACCGGCCAATGCAGGAGATCTCATGAAGCTCTTTTCCTCGCCCACTTCGCCCTTCGCGCGCAAGGTCAGGGTTTTGATCCGTGAAAAAGGCGCAACAAACGTCGTGCCGGAAACAACTGTCTCGGCTATGAACGATCCTGAGGAACTGCTCGACGTCAATCCACTCGGAAAGGTTCCAGCACTTGAAACGGCTGAAGGAACGACACTCTTCAACAGCCCATTGATTTGTCAGTATCTCGACGAAACGCTGCCCGGCGTGAAGTTCTTCCCGCCCATCGGCCCCGACTACTGGAAGGTCATGCGCCTCCTGACCATCGGCGACGGCATATCGGAAGCGGCATTCTCGCTGACCATGGAGAAAAACCGCCCCGATGCGGAACGCTCATCCATGTGGATGGGCCGTTGGCAGCGCGCCATCACCCGCTCCCTTGACCTGCTGGAAAAGGAAGCGAGCGACCTTCAAAGGCCCCTCAATCTGGGTGTGATCTCTGTCGGTTGCGCACTCGGCTATCTCGATTTCCGGCACGGTAACCTGGAATGGCGCAACACCCGCCCGGCGCTCGCCGCAATTGCCAAGGAGATTTTCGCGCTTCCCTCTTTCAAGGAAACAGAGCCCGCCTGATAGTGTGTCAGGAAATCAACGCCAGGGTTCGACCATGATCTTGGCGTGCGCTTCCGGATTAGCAAGATCGGTGAAGGCCTGCTTGACGCCATCAACACCCACATGCCCCGTGACAAGCGACGAGCCATCGATCTTGCCCTCGGCCAGATGCTGCAAGGTGAGCGCAAACTCTTCGGGCGTATAGCCAAGGACAAATTGCATGTTGAGTTCCTTGGAGATGCCGAAGAAAGGCTCGAACTGGTCCTTCTCCATGCAGACGCCAACGACCACGATGCGCGTATCGCGCGGCGCACCCTCGAGCATCTGCTGGATAATGCCCGGCACCCCGACACATTCGAAAATGACGCCCGGACGCATCTTCGGCCCCATTCCAAGGATCGAAATAAGACTTGAAGGATCGAAATCTTCCGGCGTCGCTTCATCCGTCCAGGCCTTGTAAGGCGACTGTTTGGCCGGATCGATAACAATATCCGCACCCATTTCCTCGGCAAGCTTGCGCCGAGCGGGGCTGAAATCAGCCGCGACAATGGGATGAACGCCCTTGATCTTGAGGCCCGCAATCACAGCCAGCCCCACGGGACCGCAACCAATAACCAAAGGGATATCCTCGGGCGTAAGCCGCGACTTCTCCACCGCATGCCAACCAACGGCCATAGGCTCGGTCAGCGCCGCCTGTTCGGTCGACAACCCGTTTGGCACCTCAAGCATGAGCATTTCATTGAGCACGATATTTTCGGCAAATCCGCCCGGCAGATCGTTGGAATATCCCAGTGTGTGAACCTGCGCCTTCTCACCATTGACCGAAACGGCAATCGGCACCGAACAAACGCGCGTGCCGGGCTTCAGCGTCTTCTGCGTATTGGGTCCATGATCAAGAATTTCACCGCAGAATTCATGACCGAAGACAATGTCCCGGCCAAGATCCATGACAAACGACGACCCCGCCCGCTTCGACGCATCCACCATATCCGCCGCATGATGAAAAGCATGAAGGTCCGAGCCGCAAATACCGCAAGCCAGCGTCTTGACGACCACCTGACCTTCGCCCGGTATCACGTCAGAAATCGTATCGACGACAAGGTCACCATCGCGAAAAATGGCAGCGCGCATAACTTCTCTCCTCCCATGGGCACACCATACAGGCGCGCCAGTTCCAAAACGTCGGTGTGATCAGCGAACTACTGTCCCCAACCCTGCAAGGCGGCAGCTTCATCGCGCACGCGTTCCGGACTGCCCAACAACTGGCGATCGAGACCGATGCGCTTGAACCAGAAATGCAAACCCAGCAAATCCGTGAACCCCATACCACCATGTACTTCCGTCGCCGTGCGCGCCACAAAGCGGCCAACTTCACTGAGATAGGATTTGGCATGGCTTGCCATCAATGTGGCTTCGCCGGGGATTTCGTCAAAAGCATAGGCGGCATACCAGACGAGCGATCGGCCCGGCTCCAGTTCGCTCGCCATGTCAGCGCACATATGCTTCACCGCCTGGAACGAGCCGATGACCCGTCCAAATTGTTTGCGCTCCTTGGCGTATTCGACAGCCTTGTCAATCATCATCCAGCCAGCGCCCAATGTATCGGCGGCGAGCATCACTCGCCCTGCATCAAGAACACGCAGAAGACCGGCTTTCGCATCTCCCGAAATCAGCGGTTCCGCCTCGACATTGTCAAACTGAAGCTCGCCCACCGACCGGGTCAGATCAATAGTGGTCAACGCCACCTTGGCGAGACCCTTTGCCTTGGCATCGACGAGGTGAAGAGCGCCCGTCTTGTCGGCGACAACAAAAATATCCGCAGCCCCGAAATCCAGCACGAACAAGGACTTGCCCGACAACTTCCCGTCAGCACCCGCCGTGACGCCACTGCCGTCACGCGCACCTGCCGCACGCTCGGAAATGGCGATACCGGCGACGATATCCCCGCTCGCGAGCTTTGGCAGCCAGGTTTCTTTCTGCTTTTCCGAGCCCAGCGCAGCAAGCGCCAAAGGCACCATCACCGCACTGGCCACATAAGGCACCGGCGCCACAAAGCGACCAAGCTCCTCTGCAATCAGCGCCGCATCAAGCAACGCCAACCCCATGCCGCCATATTCCTCGGCAATCAATAAGCCGGGAACGCCAAGTTCGACCAGCGCATGCCAAACATCCAATGCCTTGGGATCATGCGCATTGGCAGCAATGCGCACCCGTTCAAGTGATGAAACCTTGTCCAGCGTCCGCCGAACACTGTCCTGCATCAACCTCTGGTCTTCCGAAAGTCCAAATTCCATGACCCTGCCCCTTACGCCTTCGCCGCTTTCGGTTCGCGCGGCATACCAAGGCCACGTTCCGAAATGATGTTCTTCTGAATTTGCGCGGTGCCGCCACCGATGATCAGGCCAAGATCGAACATATATCGATGCTGCCAACCGCCATGCGCGCGCAAGTGGGGACTTTCTTCATAGAGCACACCCAATTCGCCAAGCGCATCGATCGCCAAAGCCGCTAGCTGATGATTGATTTCGCAACCCTGCAGTTTGACGATAAGGCGCGCGAGACCCGGATCTTCGTGCTTGGTCGCTGCGGTCAACAATCGAAGCCCGTGAAACTGCATGGCGAGAACGCGCGACTGCAACTGCACCAGACGATCGCGAAACAGCGGATTGTCGATCAGTCGCTGTCCGTCCAGCGTTTCCTCGTGCATGAGATGCGTTATTTCACGCAGACGCGCGCCCGCCTGATTGGGATCGCCCAACATGCCGCGCTCATGCTTCAAGGTCGCATTGGCGACGTACCAGCCTTTTCCGCGGCCCGCCACAATCTGCGTCTTTGGCACGCGAACATCCGTAAAGAAAACCTCGTTGAATTCGGCATGACCCGTCATCGTCTTCAGCGGACGCACCTCGATACCCGGCGTCTTCATCGAAAAGATAAGATAGGAAATGCCCTCATGCTTGGGGGCATCGGGCTCCGTACGCACAAGACAGAATATCATATCGGCGGCATGCGCTGTGGACGTCCATATCTTCTGCCCGTTGATGACAAAGTCATCGCCGTCTTCATGAGCCTTGGTCTGCAAGGAGGCCAGGTCGGAGCCCGAGCCGGGTTCTGAATAGCCTTGGCACCAGATGATTTCGCCCTTGAGCGTCGGCTCGATAAAGGCCTTTTTTCTGCTCTTCCGTGCCAAGCTCCAGAAGCGTCGGCACAAGCATCGATATGCCCTGACCCGCCAGTCCCATCGGCACACGCGCCGCACTGAACTCCTCGGCAATGATACGCGATTTCAGAATGTCCGGCTCTGCGCCATAGCCGCCATATTCCTTGGGGATTGTGCGTGCCGCATAGCCGTGCGCAATCAGCAACTCCTGCCAGGCAAGCGCATTGTCCGACGGTCGCGCAATGCCAAAGCCGCATGGCGCCTTGTCGCTGTGTTTCGACAAGAAGTCCCGCACCTCGGCGCGAAAAACTTCATACTCCGCGCTATACGCAAGATCCATCCCATGCCTCCGTTGCGCCCGTTCATTCGGGCGCTTTCTATTTCGCTTGGCATGAGTTTAACGCGGGAGAGGAAGCCGTCCAGCGACATGAAAAACAAATTTCAATGACCAAGACGCCGCGACGTCAAAACAGGGCACCCACCGTCGTCGTTGACGGCCCGCACGTCGATCAGGCGACGGCGCCGTTCGGTTTCAAGGAAATTCGATGCTGATGATCATAATCATCGCGCAAGCCATCGACCGGATTGAGTGGGCCGCCTGGAGAAAAGACCCCGTTTTCAGCTTGCCGGGCATAAATTGCAAACTCGTCGGCCGGCAACGGTCGGCTCAACAGGAAGCCCTGAACCTCGTCGCAACCGAGGGTGCGGAGAATATCAAGCTGGACTTCGCTTTCAACGCCCTCAGCCAGAACTTCGAGCCCCAGCGCGTGACCCAGATCGATAATGACCTTGGGAAGAATATTGCCGCTGCGGCCATCGGCAATATCGCTGATGAAACTACGATCGATCTTCAAACGCTTGACCGGGAAGCGCTTCAGATAGGCAAGCGATGAATAACCGGTGCCAAAATCGTCAATGCCAATTCCAACACCAAGGCTACGCAGACGTCGCAAAGTGCCGATCACGATATCCACATCTTGCATGACCATGCTCTCGGTCACTTCGATCTCGAGATATTGAGGCGAAAGCCCACAGGCGACCAATGTATTGGCGACAGTGTCAGTGAAATCAGGCCGGCGCAAATCGACCGCCGACACATTGACGGCGACACTCATGCCCGTCAGTCCCTGATCCTGCCAGGCCCGCGCCTGACGACAGGCCTCCCGCATGACCCATTTCGTGACGTCACCGATAATTCCGCATTTTTCGGCCACGGGGATAAACAGATCCGGCGAAACGATACCGCGTTCCGGGTGACACCAGCGAATGAGCGCTTCGGAACCTTTGAGCTTGCCGGTCACAAGATCGATCTTGGGCTGGTAGTAGAGTACGAACTGCTTTTGTGCGAGTGCGGCGCGCAAATCGCGTTCAATCGCATTACGTTCCATCGCCCGCAAATGCAGCTCATGCCGGTAGAGAATGCAGGCGCCGGAGCCTTCCCGTTTGGCATGCGAAAGGGCGAGATCGGCATTTTTGAGCAACACTTCCGCGTCGCGGCCATCTTGCGGGAAGAGGGTCAATCCAACGCAAGCCGTCTGCTGCAGATCATGTCCGGCAACATGAAACGGCGTGCCAACCGCCCGGATAAAGCGAACGGCCGTTTCCGCCGCATCCTCCAGTGTTTTCACGTTGGTCAACACCACGCCGAATTCATCAGCGCCCAATCGCGCAATCGTGTCGCCGGGGCGCTTGCAGGTTTCGAGAATTTCCGCCGTACGCTTCAGTATGGCGTCACCGACATCATGGCCGAGAGAGTCATTGATGGTCTTGAAGCTATCGATATTGAGGATCATCACGCCCACAATCTTGCCGGTCTCTCCCGAGCGCGCGATTTCGTCATTCAGGCGCGACTTGAAATGGAGGCGGTTACCGAGACCGGTCAACCCATCAGTCTGGGCAAGACCCGCGAGATGCTCCTCATTGGTGCTTTTCGCTTGAAAGGCGTCGGTGAGCATATGCGCAATGACGGAGATATCGTCACCCGCTTCCTCAGGAAATGGAAAATCCCCACTCCCACGTCGTTCGGCAAATTCCCGCAATGCCTCAACCGGCGCCACCAATATGCGTTGCATGACGAGGGAGATCAGCACGATCGCAACGATCACCAAGGCGATCAACCAGACCAGCAGGGTCCAGGCATTCGCCAGAACGCTTTGCACAACGGGCTTCAGGTCAAGTTGCAGATAGACCGTGGCCACACCATGCAGGAGAGGCGCATCAATACGACGTGCGAATTCCGCCGCTTCCAGATTTTTCAAATCACGGCGAACAAGGTGCCCGTTGCCTTTGTCCAGTCGAGAAGCAATGTCATCCCATCCAAGGCTCGCGATCTGCCGCCCGAGAAAATCCGCATCGCCGCTATCGACAATTTTGCCTGAAGGATCTGCAATGGCAATCACCTTGACGACGGACAATGTACTGAACGCCGTGATGATGGCATGGAATTCGGCAGGCGACTTCGCCTCGCTTGTCACATGCGCCAGCATGTCGGTGAATGCGCTCACCCGTTCGAAAATGCGATCCTCGATCTGGCTCTGGAAAGCATGAAAAACAAACAGGCTGCTGAATGCCGTGATCGAAAATCCGATAACGCAAAGCAGGACCACGATCTTGAGGCGAACCGTGAGAAAGAGCTTTCTGAATTCTCCATAGCCCGCCAACGCAAGACGGCGCACAGCCTCCCCCATAGCGGGAAAGAGACCGCGGTCATTCGTGGAAGATTTGACCATCAGGCGCATTGGTTCCTCAGCACTACCGATCGATGGCCAGAATCATTGGTCAGCCGATTGCGGGCGTTTGAATCAATTTATCCAATAGAGACCTAAGAAGTCGTTACGGGCCAAGCCTTTGGCTCCGGGCTGGCCAATTTGGGACAATCAGCGGAAAAGCGCCTTCGTCAGAGCAGATAGCACCTTCAGGATCAGGGCGTTACCAGCTAGGGTTGTGACCAAATAGACATTTCCGACGAAGGGCGATTCCGTGGCCAAAGACAAGAAATTCAAGGAAGAAGGCTACAATGGCGACCTCTATGACCTGCAGGTCGAACTTGTGAAGCTTCAGAAGGACGTCATCGCCAATGACCGGAAACTTGTCGTCATTCTGGAGGGCCGAGACGGCGCGGGCAAAGACGGCACCATCAAGCGCATCGTGGAGCATATGAGCCCACGCGAAACCCGCGTTGTCGCCCTGTCCAAACCCTCGGACCGGGAGCAGACCGAGTGGTATTTCCAGCGCTATGTGCCCCACTTGCCTGCCGCCGATGAAATCGTCCTTTTCAACCGCAGCTGGTACAACCGCGCGGGCGTGGAAAAAGTCATGGGCTTCTGCACAGACCGTGACTATGAGCGGTTCATGTCCACAGTCACGAATTTTGAAGAAATGCTGATCGGCTCGGGCATCGAGCTTATCAAATATTACCTCGACATCTCAAAGGACGAACAGGCCGAGCGCTTGCAGGCCCGGCGCGAAGACCCGCTGAAGCAGTGGAAGATTTCGCCCATCGATCAGGTAGCGCAGGAGAAATGGGACGATTACACCAAGGCGCGCGACGCCATGTTCGCACGCACCCATACGCTGCACACGCCCTGGACTGTCGTCGCCGCCAATGACAAGAAAACCGCGCGGCTCAATGTGATCCGCGACATCCTCAATCGCGTCGATTATGAGGGCAAGAAGCAAAAACTGGTGCTGCCCGATCCCGAAATCATCATGCCTTTCAATCCGGCGCTCTACAAAGCGGGGAAAATTTCCAAATGACAGTGGAAACCATCGCCGCTGTATTCAATCCCGAACGCCTTGTGGCGATGCTCGCGCTGAGTTTTTTCTTCGGCCTGGCGTTTGAGGAGTATTTTGCCTCAAGCCATATCAAACCACCGGGGGGCGTGCGGACCTTTCCGCTTCTCGCCCTCATCGGCACGCTGCTTTATGCGTTGGACCCGGACCACAAATCGCTCGTGATTGTGGGACTTGTGGTGTTGGGGCTCTGGCTTGCCGTCTACTACCGCGCACGGCTCAGTCACGGCCATCCGGCAAACGATGATGGCAGCGAAAACGCCAGCGAAGCGGAGCGGATCGACGCCGGCATCATGGCGCCGATCTGCAATATCGTCGCCTTCCTGCTGGGCCCCATCACCGTCACGACACCTCTCTGGGTGCCTGTGGGCATTTCCGTTTTCGCCGTGCTGCTGATCAGCGCGCGTCAGAAATTGCACCGTTTCGCCGCCACCCTGCAGGAGGGCGAGATCGTCACGCTGGCGAAATTCCTGATCATTATCGGCGTCATCCTGCCGCTTTTGCCCGATACCCCGGTCACGACGCTGACCGACATCACGCCCTATCAGGTGTGGCTAGCGGTCGTCGCCGTCTCGACGCTTTCCTATGCAAGCTATCTGGTGCAACGCTTCTTCGCGCCGCATCACGGCATCGCCATCTCGGCGGCGCTTGGCGGGCTCTACTCGTCGACGGCGACCACCATGATCCTCTCGCGCCGCGCGCGCTACAGCTTCCAGGACACCCATGCCCTGCAGTCCTCGATCGTACTGGCGACCTCGGTCATGTTCCTGCGCATCCTCGTGGTGGTGGCGGTCTTCAACCTCAAGCTGGCAACGGCGCTCGGCATCCCGCTGCTGTCGCTTTGCGCCATCGGGCTTGCGACCTCCTATGCGCTGAGCCACGTCGGAACGACCGGAAACCCGGCAAAAACCGAGCCAACGCCGCCAAAAAACCCGCTGGAAGTCACAACCGCGCTGACCTTTGCGACGCTCTTCATCGTGCTGTCGGTGGCGGTTGCCTGGGCCAAGGTGCACTTTGGCGAGGAAGGTCTTTTCATCCTCGGCGCGCTCGCGGGCGTGACCGATGTAGACCCCTTCGTGCTGAACCTCGCGCAAGGCGCTGGTTCGCTGGATCTCAATACCGCGGCCGCCGCGATCCTGATTGCGGCATCGTCGAACAATGTCCTGAAGGCGAGCTATACGCTGGGCCTTGCGGGCCCGAGAATGGGGCTGAAACCGGCGCTGGCGCTCTTCTCTTTGGCGACGCTCGGGCTTCTCACCGCCTTCCTGGTGTTGCACCGGACATGAATTATCGCCATGCCTATCACGCGGGAAATTTCGCCGATGTGATGAAGCACGCCTCGCTCGCGCTCATCATCAACTATCTGAAACTAAAGGAAAAACCCTTCTTCATCCTCGACACACATGCGGGCACGGGACGGACCGACTTGAGCGGCACAGAGGCGCAGAAGACCGGGGAATACAGGGACGGCATCGCCCGTATCCTCGCCCACGAACACCCCCATGAATTGCTGAAGCCCTATCTCGAAACCCTCGCCCAATTGGGCTGCAC
>JBAQNC010000090.1:0-4289 GCA_049303435.1 Parvibaculum sp.
CACGAACACCCTCATGAACTCCTCAAACCCTACCTCGAAACGCTCGCCCAATTGGGCTGCGAGGGGCCGGAACCGACCTCCTATCCGGGCTCCCCGCTCATCGCCTATACGCTGGCAAGGCCGCAGGATCGCTTGAGTTTTTGCGAATTGCACCCCGAGGATAGCGCGGCACTGCGCGCCCTCTTCCACAAATCCAAGCGCGCCAAGGTCTTTGAAATCGACGGCTATACGGCGCTCAAATCCATGCTGCCGCCGAAGGAGCGACGCGGCCTCATCCTCATCGACCCGCCCTTCGAGCAGCGCTCGGAATTCGAGCGAATCCTGCAAGAGATCGAGCAGTTTCATGCACGTTTCGCAACCGGAACAATGATGATCTGGTACCCGATCAAAGACCCCTCCCTGAGCGGGGCCTTCGTGGAACATCTGGAACACACCGGCCCGGAAAAGACATTGAGAGCGGAACTCTTTATCCGCGCTTCTGATGATCCGACGCGCATGTCGGGCTGCGGCCTCATCATCATCAATCCCCCCTTCACGCTCCCCGATCAACTCACCACCCTCTTCGGCTGGCTGAAAGATGTCCTCGCGCAAGGACCCGGCGCGCGCGCCCGCGTGGAGTGGATAAAAAAATGAAAAGATTTCGTGTCAACCCACTGACCGAAATCGCCTGACCGGTCTATAAAGGCGCCAATTACGCAACGACAAGCTGGCGCGCCACGCAAAGCAGCGCGCAACGAAACCCCGGAAGGACACGATCCGAGTGGAGGCCACCCCCCCGAATTCCCCATCCACGCATGCCCCGACCCTGCTGCCTGAATGGAACGAGGCGCGCCGCGAGGCCGAAGTGCAATATCACGCCGAGGTCGAACGGAACCTGAAGCGCAACTTCGCCGCCAATCTGGCGCATGGGCTGCTGGGGCAGACCGGCTTCCGCCTCGTCACCGCGCCGACCTTCGTGCCGGCCTATATCTATCTGCTGTCGGGATCGGAATTCATGGTGGGCTTTGCGCTGGCCGCGCAATGGCTCGGCAATGCGCTGTCGTCCACGCTCGGCGCCACCATGGCCGAACACCGCAAGCGCGTGTTGCCCATCGGCTTGATGATCGGCTGGGGCATGCGATTGGGCGTGCTGGGCCTCGCGCTCTCGGGCTATTTCATGCCGCCCCAATGGGCGCTGGGCTTTGCCTGCGTCTTCCTCATGTGCTTCGGGTTCTTCAACGGCATTCAGGCGGTGATCTTCAACACGCTGATGGCCAAGGTCATTCCGCTGCGCCTGCGCGGACGCCTGACGGGTTTTCGCAATTTCGCGGCGGGCCTGACGGCGGCGGGCGTCGCCTATATCGGCGGCAAATATTTCGTCGAGGCCAATGCGCTGGGCAATGGCTATGCCACGACCTTCCTCACCGCCTTCATCCTCACCTCCATCGGCCTTTCCATGCTGATGCTGGTGCGCGAGCCCGAACCGCCGGAAGTCCGTGCACGGACGAACCTCTTCCGCCGCTTGCGCCAGATCCCCGACCTGCTGCGCAACGACCGCGAACTCGCGCGCTTCTATATCGCCACGGCGGCCGCCTCGCTCGGCACGCTGGCCGTGCCCTTCTATATTCTCTATACGGGCGAGGCCATCGGGCTGTCGGGCACCAATCTCGGCGTGCTGTCGATCGCCTTCCTGCTGGCCCAGACCGGCACCAACCTGCTGTGGGGCTCCATCGCCGACAAGCTCGGCAACCGCCTCGTCTTCCTCTGTTCCATCGGGCTGTGGGCCTTTTCCACGCTGATGCTGCTGGAAGCCCATTCGCTCGTCACGCTGGCGATCGTCTTTGCCGGCCTCGGCTCCGGCCAGGGCGGCTTTCAGAACTCGACGCAGAACATCATTCTGGAATTCGGCACGCGCGAGGACCTGCCCATGCGCATCGCCATGATGAACACCGGCATCGCCTTCATGAACGCGCTGGGCCCGCTGCTGGGCGGCCTCATCGCCCATTCGCTGGGCTTCACGGCGGTCTTCTCGATTTCAGCCGCGATGCTGGCGATCTCCTTTGGCACCGTGCTTTTCACGGTGAAGGAACCGAGAGCGCGGGGGCTGTTTCACTAGGGCGCGATCACGCCCGCGCCGCGCGACGCCTTTGCAAAAGCGGGATGAGCGCGAAACCCATCTGCCCAAATAGCCCGATGAGCCCCGCCGCCTCGCCGTATGCCGCGACGATCTCCGCCGGGCTACGCCCGAAGGCAAAGACGCCAAGCGCCCATTCGACCGCCATCAGCATGACAAAGGCGCTTGCGCCCATCGCCAGCCGCGCGCCAACGCCCTCGCCCACCGGCACCCGCGCCGTAACCGCGCGGCAGACAACCCATGAAATCGTCAGTATCAGGGGGATTTCGAGAAGCACAGCAGGCAACGCTCCGAGCGCGGGCGCGGCAAAGAGAACGCGCAGCGTGCCGAACAGGAAGGCTGCGGCGAAGACGGCGAGGAAATAGAGGGAGGCGGCTTTGAGGGCTGGAGCCATTTCAACGGTTCGCAACTAAAAGAGGCCTAGTTTCATCCAAAGACAAGGCCACCTATTCAGGCCATCCGCAATCCGAAATATCGACAAATTCACCCTTCAATCTTGTAATGTTTGTCAGCAAAATCGCAGCCATTGTTATAGGATATGCAGTCAACCTTCGGACGACTAACCTCCCCAGATAGTTTTAGGCCAATGACTGTACCTAACCACCCCAAGATTTATCATATAGTTCATGTTGACAAATTGGCATCGATCGTCGGCGAAGGTCTCCTTAGTGATTCCGACATGGAACAACGCACAGATTTAGGCACGACAATTGGAATGTCGAGCATCAAGCGTCGTCGTCGGGAGGACCTGCAATTATCTTGTCATCCCGGGCTGTTCGTGGGCGAGTGCGTTCCATTCTATTTTTGCCCGCGCTCTATCATGCTTTATCTAATCCACCGTGCGAATCATGCGGAATTAGCTTACCGGGGCGGGCAAACGCCAATCCTTCACTTAGAGTGCGATCTAAGAAGCGCCGTCCAGTGGGCCGAGGCAAATAGGAAGCGTTGGGCATTTTCGCTATCAAATGCTGGGTCTTACTACTGCGAACACCGCACTAATTTGGCTCATCTGGGTGAGCTTGACTGGGAGTCAATAGCGACAACCCGATGGTCGGGCCCGGGAATTTCTGGGCAAGTCAAGGAAGGCAAACAAGCCGAATTCTTGATCGAGAACTCCTTCCCGTGGCATCTTGTAGAGCGAATCGGCATGTACTCAGATAACTACGCTCCTCAGATTGCTAGAGCTATGCGCGGAGCAAACCATAGACCTCCTGTCGAAGTCCGGCGCGATTGGTATTATTGAGGAAGCCAAACAATGATCTCTTTTACCACCGGCGATATTTTGAATGCGGATGCGGAAGCATTGGTCAACACAGTCAATTGTGTTGGAGTCATGGGGCGTGGAATCGCACTTCAATTCAAGAACGCCTTTCCCGAAAATTTCTCTGCGTATGCACAGGCCTGCGACCGGGGCGAAGTACGACCTGGCAGCATGTTCGTCTTCGCCACCGGAACAATGACGAATCCAAAATACATCATCAACTTTCCTACAAAACGGCATTGGCGCGGGAAAAGTCGCATGGAGGACATTGATTCCGGCCTTAATGCGCTGGCTAAAACAATCAAAGAAAAGAAAATTCATTCGATAGCGGTCCCACCGCTAGGGTCTGGATTAGGCGGCTTGAATTGGACAGATGTGCGTACCCGCGTAGAACAAGCTTTGGGCGCTCTTGATGACGTAAACATTATTGTATACGAGCCAAAAGGCGCTCCCGACACTCAGAAGATGAGTCACATCCGCGAAGTTCCGAAGATGACTTCGGGACGTGCCGCTCTTGTAATTCTCATTGAACGCTATTTGGATGGATTGCTAGACCCCTTTGTAACATTATTAGAGATACATAAATTAATGTATTTTCTGCAGGAATCGGGACAGTCACTCCGTCTTAGGTACAATAAGGCTCCATATGGCCCTTATGCAGAAAACCTGCGACATGTCCTAACAGCTGTAGAAGGACATTTAGTGTCCGGGTATGCAGATGGCGGGGACGCCCCAACAAAAAAAATAGAACTAGTTCCAGGCGCCACTGACGAAGCAATGAAATTTATCCACGATGACACGGACACGAAAGCCAGATTCGAAAAAGTCGGACGTCTTGTTCAAGGCTTCGAAACTCCATTCGGATTAGAGCTATTGGCAACCGTCCATTGGGTATCGACCCGCGAAGGAGCAAGC
>JBAQNC010000091.1:0-5254 GCA_049303435.1 Parvibaculum sp.
ATCGTCCGATGCATGGCTCCTGATCGCCTCCATCCGACGCACCACAAGGCTCATCGCAAGGGCTTGAAATCAATGGGTATTAATTTTGAGTCCGACTCTAAGGCCTGATCATGGTTAATTACTAAAATTATAAGTTTTTATCGTAATAGTCATTAAAATAATCAGTGGATAGTCGAACTCAATCCTCGTTGGGCGGTGTTCAGATCATGAATATTTCAGAAGAAGCTATACAGAGGCGTTATCTACGTGAATGGATCAAGTCTCAAAACTGGTTTCTGAAAACCCGGTTTCCGTTCTATCCAATCGTTACAGGTTATGTAGGGTGGGTTGCCTGGGGAACAATCTGGGGTGGATTGATCTACTTCTTGATCCCCGCCGCTGCAGATTTATATGCGGCGGAATGGCGTCTTCGCATTGGACGGCAGATCGAGACGATTGATGTGGGCGGCTATACGAACCAGCTAGCCTATTATGTTCCTATTGTCTTCTTAGCTTATTTGGCCCCGCTGGTCGTGGCGCTCTATGCGCCAGGCTTTGACGACACGTTTTTGGTGCTGTGTTCAGCGGCATCACTCTTGGCTCATATGACTGCTGCGCCAACGCCCCGCCTCTCAAACATACTGCTACCGGTTGCCATCTCTATGTTCGGATTCATATTTCCGATGTTGGCATTTCCTTACGTTTGGACAATCTCGGATTTCATTATGGCGGGAACTCTGGCAGCCAGCGTTCTTTGTATGGCTTATGTTCAGCAAGAGGGTAGCAAGAAGCGTTTCGCAGCTGAATTGGAAAGAGAATTCCTGCTGAAAAGGCAAATAGAACTCCTAGCCGAAGTTGAGCGCGCCAAGCAAATTGCTGAGGTGGAACGTAACCGCGCGGAGGAAGCCAATCGAATAAAGTCGGCCTTCCTCGCAATGATGAGCCATGAAATCCGCACCCCGATGAATGCGGTAATGGGCTTTTCTGATTTCCTTACGAAGATTTCAGCAGAGCCAAAGACACAAGAGTATGGCGGATACATTCATTCAGCCTCTCAGAGCCTGCTCACAATCTTGAACGACGTCCTCGACTTCTCAAAAATGGAGGCCGAGAAAACCGAACTCGATCTAGATGAGGTAGGCCTACCAGAACTAATCGAGTCGATGCTGTTTTGGCGGGGGAAAGCCTGCGAGAAGAATATCGACTTTGCCGCGATCTACGATGACTTGCCTTCGGAGCCTGTCATGGCTGACGAGGGGCGGCTTCGTCAGATCATTTCAAACCTGGTGTCCAACGCTCTCAAATTCACGCCAGAAAACGGTACTGTTTCAATCAGGGCATTTCCCGTCAAAGACGATGGCAAAACTTTGTGGGTGCGCTTTGAGATCAAGGATACAGGGATAGGTTTCACAGACGAGGCTGCTGAAAAGCTTTTCCAACCGTTCGTTCAAGCCGATGGGAAGATTGCCAAACATTTTGGGGGGACCGGTCTTGGCCTTGCCATATGCGCGAAACTTGTCGCGCTAATGGGTGGCGAGATTGGCGCAAAGGGAGAAGAAGGCCAGGGAGCCCTATTTTGGTTTGAGGTGCCATTCAAACTTTGTACTGAGAAGAGCGGCTGTTCATCAAATGCAGCCTAACTTGGCTTCCATCAGTCGTGTTCTGGGTTGATCGAGGACCAAGATTCGTCCGCCTAAATTTTTGGCAGCGATAACAAAAGTTATCGGCTAGCAGTCCTGTGCATGCTTAAGCTCTTTTTGTTTGGCAATGACCTTGCCTCATCGACAAAGCACTTTAAGTCCCTGACGAGTGCCGCAAATTATTAGGCTTGGATGTCCATATATGGTGCTCCTGAGCTTACATTCTACTAAATCTAATAAACGTTTACCGCGTGATGTTAGTAAGATTGTCTGTCCAGAAGAGCTTAATGAAATTGCCATTGCGCTATGCAATACTTCTTATGCTCTCGAAGGGGATATTTGCAGCGTCACGAACGATTTGGACGCCGCAGCGCTGCTTGTGGCTATTTATGCGACACATTTTAATGTCGGGTTGGGGTGATGTCAGAATCTGGACACGAAAGCAGACCGAGGAGATCTGCGAGTACAAATCGTTCCTCCTTTTTGTCTCGAGAGTCAGGGGCCGCCTCCGATAGCAAACCTTATAAGGTCTTGGGTATAGGCCCAGGACATCTGCGACAGCCGTCAACAAAGATGGTTGGCGATCTCGTCGCGGGTGCCGATTTTACGATTGTCGTTTTAATGGCCCTTCTAGCCAAGGTGCTCTATGTGGCTGGGTACCTGTATATCGAAGGGAATCTCCTGCCATATTTGACAGCGGGTTCGGTCGCCGGGATCGTCTTTGTCATTGCCCTGAGGCGCCAGGGCTCTTATGGATTTGATCGCTTGAGCACCTTTGGTGGTCAAATGCGACAGATTGCGACCGGCCTCCTGGTAAGCGCCTTTGTCCTGCTTGGCTTTGCTTACATGGTCAAGATTTCATCCGAGTATTCTCGCGGCTGGATGGCCATATGGTTTTCCCTGAACTTTCTGGCTTTGACGTTGAGCCATTACGTTATCAATCGGATTTTGCTGCGTTGGATCTCTTACGGGGTTTTCGCGCGCAACATAGTTGTTTATGGCAGCGGAGAGATTGCGCAAAAACTCGTTGAGAGTTTTGCTTCGAGTTTCTTTCGTACGCGTGTTTGCGGGGTTTTTGACGATCTTGATCGTGGTGTATCGCCCAAAGTCATGGTCGCGGGAGGATTGTCTGAACTATTGAATTTCTGCCAGGTCCAGAATGTTGATGAGGTTCTGATTGCACTACCTCTTCATGACGAAAGGCGGATTGGGCGTCTGGTTCGAGAGCTTTCGGTACTCCCGATTGATATTCGACTATGTACGGATATGGCGGGCTTTGCCCTTCGTCCAAAAGGTATTGTGCATCATGGTAAGGTGTCGGTGCTCGAGATTGAACGTCGTCCGCTTGATGGCTGGGGCCCTGTCTTCAAAACCGTTGAAGATCGGGTGATTGCAGGATTGATGACGTTAGGCTTGCTGCCTTTGTTCTTGATCGTAGCTCTCGCAATAAAGCTCGACACACCCGGACCTGTTTTTTTTCGGCAAAGACGGCATGGGTTTAATCACAATGTCTTCATGGTGTGGAAGTTCCGGACCATGACGGTTGAAGAGGATGGAGCCGCGATTGTGCAAGCAAAGCGTGGTGATGAGCGCGTTACAAGGGTTGGGCGTTGGTTGCGTCGCACGAGCCTTGATGAAATCCCCCAGCTATTTAATGTCCTGAATGGCGAGATGTCTTTGGTCGGCCCACGTCCTCATGCCATTGCTCACAATGAGTATTACTCCTCGCTGCTTGGCACCTATGCCAGCCGCCACAAGGTCAAGCCTGGTATTACAGGGTGGGCGCAGGTCAACGGTCTTAGAGGTGAGACCAATACGCCCGAGAAGATGGCAAAGCGCGTTGAGTATGACCTTCAATATATTGAGAACTGGTCGCTCTGGTTCGATATCAAGATTCTGCTTCTGACTCCCTTTAGCCTTTTCAGCAAGAATGCGTTTTGAGTTTTTGGGGCTTATAGGTGCGGGCTCTCTTTGATCTCGCGGTCTTTGAGGATTTCAGGTCAGGTGCATTAACTATTACGACAGGCTTTATCTCTAGAATTCCGCCTATAAGGCGGTTGGGGATGTAAGTTGATGTTAACTTTTGTGGACGGGCGTCTTGAGAATGCTCAAGACAGCTGGAGTGGTGCGCCGTCCTCTGTGCTTTCCGATGAGATCCGCCATCCCGACCTCCAACGCCTCTATTCGATCTGGGATCAAAAGCGAGGTTCGAGGCGCTTTCCGGCTTCTCACCAGCATATCTCCGCTTTCAAGAGAGAACGCGCCAAGATTGAAGCGTTCTCGTTCGCCTGTTTCCGCAGCGCTCATTGTCTTTCCAACCTTGTAAAATTTCGTATAGCGTTCAGCTTTCCGCCCAGGTTTTATGTCACTAAAACACTCAAATTCTACAAAGCTTATGCTTGGTTTTTAACTGAGAACCGCTACATCCCCTGGAGGTATTGGCCTAAAAGGTACTGTAACTTGATGTCTGTAAATTCTGCTGACAGGCAAAATTTACTCCCGTGATATTCTTCGACCCGGAATTTCTTCGATAGGACACCCAATGCCGCTCGCGTGATTTGAAAGTCTGCGAGTCAGCACCGGATTTATCCACGCGCGTGAGAGAGTTGCTTCGTTCCCCATGGAAGCGAATGAAAACAAGCGCGGCAATGTTCGATCAAACAGGTCCGCCCAAATCTTCGAGTGCAGCAGGCGACTCAGGTAATACTTGTCCGCCATCGATTACGAGCTGCTGGCCTGTGATGAAGCTCGCCTCCGTGGACGAAAAAAACAGGGCGGCGTTGGCTATGTCGTTAACTGTGCCCAGCTTCTTTTGAGGAATGGAGGCCTCCATTTGAGCGATATATTCTGCGCCCATTCCATCGAGGCCTTCAGTTGCAATGTTTCCTGGCATGACCGCATTGACCGTGATGCCCCAGGGCGCAAGCTCGATTGCCGCTGTTCGCATAAAGCCAAGTTGCCCGGCCTTGGAGGCACCGTAATGTGCCCAGCCAGGATAGCCGGTGATCGGTCCCGTGATTGAAGAGGTGAGGACGATGCGTCCCCATTGTGCGGCCTTCATGACAGGTAGAACAGCTGAGACTGACAGGAAGGTTCCCCTGAGGTTGACCCCCATTACAAGATCGAAATCAGCCGCAGTCATTTCACCGAGACGCGCTGCGGGAAAGATGCCTGCGTTGGCGCAAAGGACGTCGATTTGACCATAGCGATCAAGAGCGGCTGCCGCGAAGGCCTTGCACTGCTCGGGATCGGAGACATCGGCGGAAAAGCCTGACGCTTTGGGCCCAATTTCTTTAGCGACGCTTTCTGCGTCGGCGAGTGAGCGTGCGACGACCAGCACATTCAATCCCGCGGCCCCGAAACGCTTGGCTATTCCGCGGCCAATTCCTTTGCTTCCTCCTGTCACGATCACCGTGCGTCCTTCAAGCGACTTCAGCATCCCGTCTTTCCTTTTCGTCCTTGATTCAGAAACTTGGCAGCGCCCCATGTGGGAGATGACATTTTTGCGCCGCACAATTTCTACGATGCACTGCAAAAAAAATGTTGTAAACCCAACGTCGTATCGTTTAACATCCAACTTAGTTCAACAAAAGATCAACACTGCAACCTAAAATGCTGCGTCGGGGCAATTGCGC
>JBAQNC010000092.1:0-3654 GCA_049303435.1 Parvibaculum sp.
CCGGGACCGTCATCGATGACGCAAATCTCGAGCGGCAGACTCACACGATCACGACTGCCGGGCATCGACAGGCGAACGCCGGGGCGATACGCCGTCGTCAAAATAATCTCGCCTTCAGGGCCGCCAATAGCTTCGGCAGCATTCTTGATGAGGTTCAGGAAAACCTGAATGAGTTGATCCTTGTCCCCCAACACAGGCGGCAGGGAGGGATCATACTCTTCGTGAAATCTTATCCCCTGTGCGAAACCGTTTGCCGCGAGCTGCTTCACATGGCCCAGCACAATGTGAATATTGACTGGCTCGCGCGGCACCGGACGCTCGTCGGAGAAGACTTCCATCCGATCGACAAGTTTGCAGATGCGATCCGTCTCGTCACAGATCAAACGCGTCAATGTGCGATCATCGGCCGTCGCATTGAGTTCCAGCAACTGAGCCGCGCCGCGAATGCCGGAAAGCGGGTTCTTGATTTCATGCGCAAGAATAGCTGCCATGCCCGTCACCGAACGCGCGGCGCTGCGGTGGGTCAGTTGCCGATCCATCTTGTGCGCCATCGTACGCACCTGGAGGATAAGCAACACACGGCCCGGATATTCGTTGACCGGGGTCACCTGAATATCAACAGCCCTGTCACCCGCCTTGGGCGTACCTATTTCCACGCCATATTCATTGACGGAAACGCCATGCTCGATAACCTGCTCGACCAGCGAAAGCGCCGGACTGCCGAAGGCGACGACATCGCTCAAGGGGTGCCCCAATAGCACCGCCGCGCTCGCAGCGAAGAAATGCTCAGCGCTGTCATTCACATATTCGATGCGCATATCCCGGTCGACCATAAGGACCGGATGGGGCATGGCGTTGAGAATGGCCGATGCTTCAGGCAGCAGGGGAGTTGGTTCTTTTACGGCAGTGCGCGACATCATGCAGCCTCGCTTGTCTCGGCGTCAGTGGACGCATTTGCTGCACGTTCATAAAAATGATTGATCGCCGCCAGAACGGCTAAAGGCTCACGCATGCGGACAACTTCGTTTTTGACCGCCATCGCATCTTCGGGAAAAAACCGTGACGCCTCTTCCAGATACCAGACGAGATGTTTTCGAGCCATACGCAGGCCAAGCTCGTTGCCATAATGGGAAAGCATGTCGCGATAATGGGCCGACACGATGCGACCCTGCTCTGCCCACGACGGCGGCGCAAGCTGTTCGCCGGTCTCGAGATAATGCGCGACTTGCGCCAGAAACCATGGACGTCCCTGCGCGCCCCGGCCGATCATCACGCCATCGGCATTCGAACACGCCAAAATTTCCTTCGCATCTTCGCAAGACGTCACATCGCCATTGGCGACAACGGGGATAGAGACGACATCCTTGACGCTGGCGATGAAATCCCAGTCCGAGCGCCCCTTGTAGAACTGGCAGCGCGTGCGCCCATGCACCGTCACCATCTGAACGCCTGCCGCTTCGGCTCGCCGCGCCAGCTCCGGGGCATTGCGGGTCTCATCGTCCCAGCCCGTGCGCATCTTGAGCGTGACGGGCACCGAAACAGCCCCGACGGTGGCTTCGATCAGCGTCAACGCATGATCAAGATTCCGCATCAGGGCGGAGCCAGAAAGGCCGGTCGTCACGGCCTTGGCCGGGCAGCCCATATTGATGTCAATGATATCCGCGCCTGACGCCTCGGCGAGCTTGGCGCCTTCGGCCATCCAATAGGCTTCGCGACCGGCAATCTGGATCACCAGCGGATCGACCTCGCCAGCGCCAGCGGCCCGACGGACCACATCCGGGCGGGCGCGCACTAGCTCGTCACTCGCCACCATTTCCGACACGACAAGCCCTGCCCCAAGATTATGGGCACATCTACGAAAAGGCAGATCCGTGATTCCGGCCATTGGCGCCAGCAGAACTGGCGACGCGAGTGTGTGGGAGCCGATAGATATGGTCAAAATGTAGGCACCAATTCAAACTGCACAAATTTTCAACAATTTATCGCAGGTGCGAAGGACACGCAAGCGCTTCTATTGCTCAAAGTTAAGACTTCACAGCCGATTCCAGAGTAGCGACCCTAATTTCGGACTTGCGCGCCACCAAACCGGGTGCCACCAACGCTGACATGACAGTTGTGGCCCTCATCGCCGCCGCCGGTCGAGGCACGCGCGCCGGACCGGGTGGCCCAAAGCAATACCGGCTTCTGGGCGGGATTCCCGTCCTGCGCCGCACACTGACCGCTTTTGCCAGTCATCCCGAGGTGGGCTATGTGCTGGCGGTCATCCATCCCGACGACCGGGATGCTTATGAAGCCGCCAGCGCCGACCTGCCCAAACTCCTGCCGCCATGTTTCGGCAGCGACACACGGCAAGCCTCGGTCGCCCTAGGACTGGAGGCCCTGACGACGCAATCGCCTGCCCAGGTCCTCATCCATGACGGCGCGCGACCTCTGGTGAGCGCGGACATCATATCACGCAGCATCGCCGCACTCGAAACGCATCAGGGCGCCCTCGTCGCCCTGCCCGTCACCGATACCTTGCGTCGCGCTTCTGACAATTTGGCCGGGGAAACAATTCCAAGAGACGGGCTCTGGCGTTCGCAAACACCCCAGTCGTTCCATTTTCCTGCCATTCTGGAAGCCCACAGGCGCGCCAGCGGGGAAAACCTGACAGATGACGTGGCCGTCGCTGTCGCAGCCGGATTGAGCGTCACCATGATCGAAGGCAATGAGGCAAACCTGAAGATTACAAGCGCCGACGACTTGCAGCGCGCCGAACATCTTCTGGCGGGGACAAGTGAAACGCGGACCGGCTCGGGCTATGACGTGCATCGTTTCGGTAGCGGCGATCATGTCTGGCTCTGCGGCATACAGATCCCGCACACACACAGCCTCGTCGGCCATTCCGACGCCGATGTAGGCCTGCACGCGCTGACCGACGCGATCCTCGGCGCAATTGCGATGGGAGATATCGGTCAACACTTCCCGCCAAGCGATCCGCGATGGAAAGGCGCGTCATCGGACCGCTTTCTGGCCCATGCCGCCGAACTCGCGCGACGGGCGGGTGCAACGATTCTGCATGTCGATGTCACACTCATTTGCGAACGGCCCAAAATCGGCCCGCATCGCGAAGCCATGCGCGCGCGCATCGCCGAAATTCTGGCGCTGACGCCCGATCGCGTCAGCGTGAAGGCAACGACGACCGAAGGCCTCGGCTTTACAGGACGCGAGGAAGGACTTGCCGCGCAAGCTCTGGCAACCGTGAGATTTACTCAATGACAGGCTTGACCCCACTGCCCGCCTCACTGCGCCTCTGGCATCCCGTCGCCTTTGTCGCGACATGGTTCGGCTCAGGCCTGATGCCCAAGGCGCCGGGCACATGGGGCACGCTTGCAGCCATGCCGCCAGCCTATGCGATCTTTCTGCTGGGCGGTCCCTTGGGGTTGCTTGCAGCCGCATCGCTCGCTTTTCTCGTTGGCATATGGACGGCTGCGGCTTACGCCACGGCGTCGGCCAAACCGGACCCGTCAGAAGTCGTGATCGACGAAGTCGCGGCCATGTGGCTTGTCCTCGCCATCGTTCCCTTCAGCTGGTTGGGTTGGGCGCTCGCCTTCGTCGCCTTTCGTTTCTTCGATGTATTGAAGCCCTGGCCGATCCATCTGGCCGATAGCAAGC
>JBAQNC010000093.1:0-24081 GCA_049303435.1 Parvibaculum sp.
TGAATCTGCAGGATGCCTCGCAGAGCCGCCATCTGCCCGCATTTCGCCGATGCCTGGAAAAACACAAAAGTTAGGCACCTCGTGTTCTCGGTGTCAAAGAGCCAAAGGTGCAACCCAAGATTATCGAGTTGCAGAGCGCAGGCTTCGGAATTGGTCTGGATCCGCCCCCCTTCCGGCACGATTCGAACGTGCGGCCTCTGCCTGAGGAGACAGCGCAGCTCCATTTGAACCCTATGAACGCATTGTCAGGCCAGCCGCTTTCGACTAACTTGCGGCTTCGTCAGCGGGGCCCTTGAGGTCCGCGACCTGGCACCCGTAGCTCAGCTGGATAGAGCGCTGCCCTCCGAAGGCAGAGGCCGCACGTTCGAATCGTGCCGGGTGCGCCATTTTTTTCAGTTGGTCCCTGTCAAAGGCCAGAACTGCCATCTGAGAAATATTTTGGCTTCAGAGGCCATGCGCCTATGTCTTGCCGCCGTCCGGCATAAGCCGCTTGCGGCGGAATAAGTTGACGTCTGAAAAATCCACACATGACTGAGCGGAGAGCAGACCGCGCCGACATTGAAAAGCAAGAAGCGGCGCTCAATCTATCTCGAAGAAAACGACCGGGTTTCTTGGGGGCGGGACAGGCTCGCCGGAAGCTGCCACGGGCTCTTTGACGGCGGCGGCCTCCCTGACACGCCAGAAACGCATGACGCGTTTGGCGACCGCCCCGGTAGTAGATTCGAACATGGCAAGCATCTCGGCCAGCGCCCTCTCGTCCCTCGGATTTCTGAGCGTGCCAAGCCTGGCGAGAATGGCGAATGTGCCAATGTCGAAGCCGCTCGCCCTGCAAGCCAGCACAAGACTTTCGCCCGATTCATCGCAAAAAATACGCAAGGCTGTTTCTTCCCTCACATCGACCAACGAGGCGAAGCCGATGATCAGTTCGAGAAACGCCTTGCGCTTGAAGAGATCAATGATCAGGGGTCGACCAAGCAGGCCGTCGGTTTTCATTTTCTCGATATATTTTCTCGCGCGGAGTTGATCCGCGCTGTCCCTTTTGACCGGCGCGGGCGCGCACCGGACCGAGCCGGGACGGGGGACGGCGGGAGGCTCGGCCGCGCTGGAAATCATGACGATCTTTTTTCTCAGGTCGCCCGTGGTGAACCAGAACATGTCCTGCAGAAGATCGACCGGCATATCACGGCGATCGACAAGAGGGGCCTGTAGCGCTATCTCGCTTTCCGAGCGAAGGACGACCCGCTCCATCGTCGGACGGTCAATCCGGGAACCTGCATTTTCCAGCAAGGTCTGGATGGCATCCGTATGACCGACCTCGACAAGGACGGAAGATACGTCTTCTGCAACGTCCGCGCGTCTTGCCACACTGACGTGATGCGCATCACCTTTCGCTCTGACGATTGCAATCAGATCCGAGTCGGTCAGAACGGGGCTTCGTTCAAGCACGGGCGCCGCCACAGCAATCTCGTCCTGCGCCAACTGCGTCACGAGCCCTATGGGCGCGGTGGCGAC
The DNA here is from genome assembly GCA_049303435.1 of Parvibaculum sp. GTDB lineage: Bacteria > Pseudomonadota > Alphaproteobacteria > Parvibaculales > Parvibaculaceae > Parvibaculum. The sequence continues at coordinate 1,513 of JBAQNC010000093.1, forward strand.
GCCGGCTACCCGACCGGCAAGTTCGACGCGGTCGTCGAGGTCGGCGGTGCTGGAAAGGCTCTCAAGAAGGTGCCCGAAATGTTCGCTCTCCGAACTCGAATGGCTTTCAGATCGCGCCAGAAAAATGTCGGTGATTTCCCTCAGAAGCTCGCGCCTCTTTTCGCTCGATGGCTCGTGGGCCAATTGCAAAAGCTTTTGTGATCTTGAAGAGTTGGGCATAGGCGTTTCGGAGAAACCGGATTACTCGTTACACGGTGAAATGGTGTTCTCTTTTACTATTCAAACCCTTCCATATGAATGAATTACTTCCCTTCATTTATATACAAATTGCTTGAAGTTTTGGGTGATGGATGTAGCACTCACGCCTTGGCGCGGCGATGTCGGCACCGACGCCGAACGTCAAAGAATGGGGCGCGGCTGGAGGTAGCCGGCATTGAAATCGCAATAGTCTGACATCGCCTCGATGTCGAGCATGTGCAACCTATGGTGCTTGATGGAAATCCACTGGCGCTCGCGTAATTCGCGCAACATGCGATTGACGTGTTCGATCGAAAGACCCAGCGCGTCGGCGATGTGCTGCTGGTGCAATGGAAAGAAAATCACGTTCTCGTCGGCATGTCCCAGAAGCTTCAGTCGCGTGTAGGTTTCCAGCAAAAAATGCGCGATGCGCTTGGCGGCGTCACGCCGTCCGATATCGGCAAGATGTTCCATCAGCACCGCCTCTTCATTCTGCACGAGCGAGGCGAGGGTTCGTGCCAGAACCGGCACATGCGTAAAATGCGTTTCCAGCTTGTGGCCGGCAAAGACGCAAAGCTGCACGTCTGTAATAGCCTCGATCCAATATTGATCGCCATTGGCCAGTTCGAACGAGCCATCGACAAAGGCGCCAGGTAACAGAAAGGCAAGTATCTGCACCTGCCCGTCTTCCAGCGAACGACAACGCATCGCCCAACCGGAATGAACGGTCATATAGGCGGTCACATTGCCATTCACCTGTGTGGGAAATCGATTGCCCTCTTTGACGCAACGCGTGTTGGTTCGGGCCTCCTGCACCTTTCCGAGATCGGCGTCCGATAACGGCGTAAACAGCGCCTGCCGACGAACAATACATTGCCGACAATTTGCTGGCGGCAACATACGGCACCTTGGTAAATATTGTGATAAAAATTTGATTTCCAAAGAACATGGAGCGGCCAGATGTTGGAAAATGAAAAATATATTCGCGACTTTATCGAGGCCTGGTCGCGACTCGATGTCGACGAACTTGTGGGGTTTTTCGCCGCCGATGGCGTCTATCACAACATGCCGATCACGCCGGTCGCCGGGACCGCGGATCTCAAGAATTTCATCGGCGCCTTTCTGGCAAACTGGACCGCGACAAATTGGGATGTGTTGACGCTTATTTCCAGCGGCGACATCGTGATCGCCGAGCGGGTCGATCATATCAATGTGAGCGGAATACATATCGACTTGCCCTGCTGTGGCGTCTTTGAGATCGAGAACGGCAAGATAAAGGTCTGGCGTGACTATTTTGACATGGCGACCTTCACCGGCCCGTTGACGCCTAAATAGACCCCGGAACGAGCCGGATTCCACGTCGCAGATCCGGCAAGCCCCTAAGGTAGAACAACCTTGCTTGCTGTCCGCAAGAAATGCGCGGGCGCGCTTATGTGCGCCTGCAACCTGACAAATTCCGCTGTCATTGCCCCCCCTCAGGCAACCGATGCAATTGGGCAACAGGTGGGCCGCGTCATCGCTCTGTCACATAAGTTCAGTCGAACCGTCATTTAGCTCTGTTACTTCGCTCCCCAGGGGGCGTTCGTGGGTACGGCTCGCGGCTCGCAATCCTGCACAGGAACCACTTTTAAAATATGGAGACGTCGCATGACGTTGAGAAAAATTCTGCTCGCTAGCACCGCTCTTGGTGCCGCGGCTGTGCTTGCAGGTCCGGCTTTCGCGGGCTCGGCAGCGGCCACACAAAACGAGATCGATACGCTGAAGACGCAGATGGAAATGCTGCAGCAGAAGCTGAACGATCTCCAGATCCAGACAGCCAATGACATCAATGGCCTGAAGTCGGCAGCGCCTGCTTCTGATGCCTTCGTCACAGTGAAGGGTCATCCCAGCATCGTCGCGAACGACGGCAACTTCACGGCCGAGTTCACGGGTCGTGCGCATTTCGACGTGGCGACAGCCAGCACGGACAACGGTCTGACGAAGTATAACAACGGCGCGAACTTTCGCCGGGCCGAATTCGGCGTCTACGGCAAGATCATGAAGGATTGGGGCTACGGCGTTGGTTTCCAGTTCGGTGGCAGCGGCCATGAAGGCTCCGGCGCCCTCAAGGAAGCCTTCGTGTCGTATAACGGCTTCGAAGACCTGAGCCTCCAGATCGGTGCGCTCAGCATTCCGCAGACGCTCGACTATGCAACCAGCTCCAACGACATCACGTTCATCGAACGTGCGGCGGCCGCCAACATGATGATCAGCCTTGGTTCCGACGATGGTCGCGCCGGCGCTGGCGCCACCTACAGCAATGGCACTGTTTTCGGCATGCTCTACTATATGAAGAGCCCGGTCGACACCAACGCCGGCACGGCTGCTGAGAATGACAGCATTGCCGGTCGCTTCGCCGTCGCCCTTCATCCCTTCGATGGCTCAGTCCTACACCTTGGCGCTTCTGGCACCTATGGCTTGCATACCTACAAGAACGAACTGAAGCTTGGCGACCGTCCCGGCATCCGCGTCGATGACATCAAGTACATTGACACCGGCACGATCTCCAATGTCGAAAGCGCCAAATACTACGGTCCGGAAGTGGCATTCGCCTCTGGCCCGTTCCGCGTGCAGGGCGAATACTACATGTACGACATCAGCCGCAAGCTGGGCCTGTCGGACGTCAACCTCGACGCCTGGTATGTGCAGGCTTCCTATGTGCTGACGGGTGAATCCTACAAGTACAAGTCCAAGAGCGCTGCCTTCGGCGGCATCAAGCCGGCGAACCCGGTCGGCAAGGGCGGCTTCGGCGCCTGGGAAATCGCGGCTCGCTACGGCGAAAGTGACCTCAATGATGTCGCTGCCGGCATCAACGGTGGCAAAGAAAAACTCACCACGGTCGGCCTGAACTGGTACCCGAACAGCAACATCCGCTTCATGCTCAACTACATCCACGGTGATGAAACGACTGGCCCGGCCACGGTTACGGCCGACGGTAATATCGACGTTGTCGCACTGCGTACGCAGTTCGCCTTCTGATCTGTTCCTCGCAAGACTTATCAGGCAACTGCCCCCGCCAGTTTACTGGTGGGGGTTTTTGTTTGCCCGGACGCAGTCGTCAGAGATTGTCGCGAATTTCGGCGGTGGCGGGATTGAAGAACATGCCGAGCTTGAGGCTGTTGGCAATGCGCTCGGCGCGCAGCACGAAAGCATCAGCCGTTTCGGCGTCGCATGTCTCGCGCGCGGTCTCATCAAAAAGCGCAAGCCAGCGATCGAAATGTTCCGGCTTCACGGACTTCAGACGCATATGCGCCACCATGGGCTGACCCTTGTAGCGCCCCGTCATCAGCATGACCGACGACCAGAAGGCGAACATCTTTTGCAGATGGGGCTCCCAGTCGTCACCGATCACCTGCTCAAAGATCGGACCAAGTGTCTCATCGGTTCTGATACGGCTATAAAAGCTGCGCACCAGAAGCTCGATTTCATGCTCGTTCGTCAGAGGGCTTGAGGCTTGAGACATGGGGTTCCCTTTCGAAAAGAATTCCACCCTTGGCACAGTTGGCCGTCTGCGCCGCTATGAACAATGTCGCCATTTGTCTTTCGGATGCGACGAATAAGCCCGCACCAATTGAAGGGCCAAGCAAAAGGGGCAGCCCGGCTTAACACCCGAGGCCACCCCTTGTTCTGCCAAAGCGGCGGACCCTTACTTCAACCCATGCTGTCGAGCGCGCTCGATATCCGCCTTGAGAGTGCGACCGCCGATAACAAAGTGAACCGCCGCCCAGAGCGAGACCACTGAAATGATCAGCAGCGCATAGCGCAAGGACTCATCGCCATAGGTCGGCGTAAGGGCATCGCTCAGAATGCCGGCGAGCTGCGGTCCCAACCCCATGCCGATCAAATTCAGAATGAGAAAGAGAATGGCTGAAGCCTGAGCGCGCATGCGCACGGTGACAAGTGCCTGCGTCATGGCAAGCGAGGGGGCAATGTAGCATGTTCCGGCGAAGGCCGGGAAAATGAACAACAAAAGCGCATGGGTCTCATTGCCCGCAAGATACATGGCAACGGACACCGGGAACGAAAGAACCATCAGAGTGGCGATGATCCAGAAGTTCCAGCGCACATCCCGCTTGCCCAGACGATCGGCAAAATAGCCCGTCAAAAATGTGCCCACGCCACCCGCTATGCCGATAATGAGCGCCAGCCATGTGCCGATCGCGCCCGGCGACATTTCGAAGGAACGCATGAGAAATGCGGGAAGCCAGTTCACCGCCGCATAGCCGTTGAGCGCGACAAGGCCGGAGCCGACGGAAAGATGGCGGAAGGATTTCTGCGACCAGAGAAGCTTGAAGACTTCACGAATTCTGGGCGCATCGGCAGACCCTTGTGCGGTAAGCCCGTCAGCATGGCCGCGCCTGGGTTCCTTGAGCGTGAAGCGCACAAGCGCCGCGATGATGAGGCCCGGCGCGCCGACGATGAAGAAGGCCGCTCGCCAGCCATACCATTGGCTGACCCAGCCGCCGACGAGGAAGCCGACGAGGATGCCGAGGTTGATGCCCATGGAATAAATGCCCATCGCGGAGGCACGTTTATCGGGCGGGAACATGTCGGCGATCATTGAATGGGAGGGCGGGCTCGACCCCGCTTCACCGATGCCGACGCCGATGCGCGCCAGCGCCAGTTGCCCGAAACTTGTGACAAAGCCGCAGACGACTGTCATGCCGGAAAAGATCGTCAGGGCCATCGACACAATATTGCGGCGGCTGGAACGGTCCGCCCACATGGCGATGGGGATGCCGAGCGTCGCGTAGAAGATCGCGAAGGTGAGGCCTGAGAGAAATCCAAGCTGTGTATCCGACAGGCCCAGTTCCAGTTTGATGGGCTGCAAGAGGATCGACAGAATCTGGCGATCCACGAAATTCGCCGTGTAGGCCATCATCAAAATGAAAAGCGCGTAGTTGCGGTAACCTACAGAAAATTCCGCTGATGGCGCAACAGCACCAAGGTTGGCGCGCATGGCGCCCACCTGATCGGTCATATGGTCTCCTCCCTCAATCCTCAATCTTGCCGGTGATTATCGACCCCTCCCCAGAGGCCGCTCACCTTTGCAAGAAAGCCTAGCAGCGGCAGGGGCATAAGCAAGGCGAACCGGTATTTCACGCGGAGGATTTCGTCCCTACTCGCCTCATGGACATGTCCGTTTTTGGCGAGCGCCCGCGCGAGAGCCGCGATAGACTTTTGTTCATGATGACGCCGCTCGACACAGACCAATGCTACCGCGCCTTTCAGGCGAAAGACGCCCGCTTCGACGGGCGCGTCTTTGTTTGCGTGACATCGACGGGGATTTATTGTCGGCCCGTCTGCCCTGCCCGCGTACCGCGCAAGGAGAACTGCATTTTCGTGGCGAGCGCTGCGTCAGCCGAGGCCAAGGGCTATCGCTCCTGCCTGCGCTGCCGCCCGGAAACGGCGCCGGGCACACCGGCATGGTCGGGCACGGCGGCCAGCGTGACGCGCGCCATGCGGCTCATCGAGGACGGCGCGCTTGACCATGATACGGTCGAGGCGCTTGGGGCGCGTGTCGGGCTGGGGGCGCGCCAGTTACGGCGGCTTTTCCTCACACATATCGGCGCGACACCTCAGGTTGTGGCCGCTAACAGGCGACTGCTGGCAGCAAAGCAGCTTATCAGCGAAACCGACATGGCCATGGCCGACATCGCCTATGCGGCGGGATATCAGAGCCTGCGTCGCTTCAACGATGCAGTGAAGGCAAGCTATGGCGTGGCGCCGACGACGCTCAGGCGCGGGGCAACGCGCGCCTCGACGAAAGACGCCATTCATCTGCGGCTGGGATTGCGTCCGCCCTTCAACTGGGAGCGGCTTCTTTCCTATCTGGAGACACGGGCGATGCCGGGGGTGGAGGATATTACCGACACCGTCTATCGCCGCAGCTTCCGGCTGGAGCGCGCGCGGGGGGTGATCACTGCTAGGCGGGGCAAGAGGGACAACACGCTCGACGTCGCCATTCGCATCGAGGCGGCGGAGGCGGGCAAGTCTTCCGCTCCAATACGCCAGATCGCCACCCAGGTGCGGCGCATCTTCGATCTCGATGCGGATCCAGCAGCGATTGCGGCGAATTTCAGCACGGACCCGGTGCTCGCGATCCGCTTGAAGCGTCTTGGCGGCATTCGCGTGCCGGGCGCCTTTGACGGGTTTGAGCTTGGTGTGCGGACAATCATCGGACAGCAGGTGTCCGTGAAGGGCGCTACGACGCTGGCGGGTCGCGTGGTCAAGAAATGCGGCGAGATCATGCCGTCACCCGATGGCGCGATCACACATTATTTTCCAACACCACGCGCGCTACGCGACGCCAATCTCGACGGGCTGGGGCTCACGGGCGGTCGCATCAGAACGCTGCATGCCTTTGCCCGCGCGGTGGACGAAGGGGAGGTAAATTTTCTGCCGGGGCAAAGCCTTGAGGAGAAGATTGCCGAGTTCTGTGCCGTTCCCGGCATTGGTCCCTGGACGGCGCATTATATGGCCCTGCGGGCCGTTGGCGAACCGGACGCCTTTCCGGCGGCCGATCTCGGCTTGCGCAAGGCTGTGAGCGAGGGCGCAGCGATGATCTCAACGGCGGCGCTCGAAGCGCATGCCGAAAGCTGGCGGCCCTGGCGCGGCTACGCCGCTCTGCTCCTGTGGATGGAACCGGAAGGCGACGCCCGCGCTATGGCTGCGGAATGAGGGTGAAAAGATGACAATGAATGATACATGTGTATTGGCTGCCACCTATCTGAAGACGCCTATCGGCGTCTTGCAGATCGCCGCGAGCGATGAAGGTCTTGTCGGCGTCGTCTTTCCCAATGAAACGAAGCGCCAATACGCAAAATCGAAAGGCACTGCGGCGGCGGAGAAGCATCTCGATGTGGCGGTCAGAGCGCTCAGGGAATATTTCGCTGGCGCACGCCGCGATTTTTCGGATGTGACGCTGGTACCCTCGGGCACGGATTTTCAGATGCGCGTGTGGCAAGCCCTGTACGATATTCCCTTCGGCGAGACACGCTCCTATGGCGATATCGCCCGCGCCATCGATAACCCCAAGGGCGTGCGCGCGGTGGGGCTCGCCAATGGCAGGAACCCCATTCCGATCATCGTGCCGTGCCATCGCGTCATCGGCGCCAATGGCACGCTGACGGGATTCGGCGGCGGGCTGCCCACCAAGAAATGGCTGCTGGAACACGAAGGCATCTCAACGCCGCGTCTTATTTAGAGACGTTTCCCGAGACGGACATTCGATGAAATCCGCTGTATGATGAAAACCAGATGATTCATCGTCAATCTCGTGAAGGAATAGTCGAATGATGTATGGCCACGGATATAACGGAATTCTTGGACTGATCATTCTCGTCCTGGACATCTATGCGATCATCAAGATCGTGCAGAGTTCAGCCGAGCCTATCTGGAAGGCGATCTGGATTGTCGTCGTGCTGTTCCTGCCCGTGCTTGGTCTTATTCTCTGGTGGCTGCTTGGTCCCAAGGGCTAAGTAAACAATCCGGCAAGATTGGCTTCACCATTGCGCGGCACCGGAATAATGGGCGTCGCGCCTGTGAAGCGTGACATGACCTCGACGGTCTCCTCTAGCAACACCGGGTTTGACAGCGACTCGCTGACAATGATGGCGCGCGGTTCAAGATCATAGCGACGCATGACATCCAGTGTCGTCAACGTGTGGCTGATCGTGCCGAGATAAGAGCCGACGACGAGGAGCGGCGCGAAGTCGGGGCCGTTGAGCGCGACCATCCAGTCGAGCACCGTTTTTTCTGCATTGAGTGGCACCATGAGACCGCCGACACCTTCGATCACCAGCGGATCGTGCAGGCTCGCGCGCGCCTTGCAATGGTTGACGAGTTCGACGAAATCGATCTCGACGCCAGCGCGGGTGGCGGCCATGTCGGGCGAAAGCGCGGGCTCAAAGACCCAGCGCGACAGAAGATCGACGTTATCGAAGGTCACCTCCTCGCCGAGTGCCGCAAGGAGCGCGGCAGGATCGCTTTCGGGAAAAGTCGTTTCGTCCACGCCGCTAACGATGGGTTTCAGCGCCTGTACGGGCAGGCCCCTGGCGCGCAACTGACGGACGAGCATCGCCGAGATATAGGTCTTGCCAATGTCGGTGCCGGACGATGTAACGAAAATCATGGTCATATTATTGGGCTGCGTTGCGGGGCAAAATCTTGTCGCGCACCAGATGCGCGAGGCGTGCGATGTCGGCATCATCATGTTGCGCGGTGAAGGTGAAGCGCAGACGCGCGGTGCCTTTGGGCACCGTCGGCGGGCGAATGGCAGTGACGAGGAAACCTTCGGCCTCGAGAAGCGCTGAAGCGGCAAGCGTTTCCTCCTCGTCGCCGAGGATCAACGGCACGATGGGGCTTGTCGCGGGCGCGAGATTAAGAGCGCGGGTGAAGCTCTGCGCCTTTTGCATCGGCAAGGCCGCATAGTCTGGATTGCCCTCGATCACATCGAGCGCGGCGATGGCGGCGGCGATGGCGGCAGGCATGAGGCCCGTCGAGAAAACGAAAGTGCGGGCACGGTTACGCAAGAATTCACAAACTGCTTTAGAGGCGCAGAGATAGCCACCATAGGAGCCGATGGCCTTGGAGAGCGTGCCCATCTGCAAGGGCACATCAGCCTTTTCGCCAGTGACGAAACTCGAACCCCTGCCCTTGCCCACGACGCCGATGCCATGCGCGTCATCGGTCATCAGCCAGGCGTCATGTTTCTCAGCCAGCGCAGCGAGTTCCACGACAGGCGCCAAATCACCATCCATGCTGAAGACGCCATCAGTGAGGATCATGCAATGGCGCGCGGAACCGCGATGCGCCTTGAGCAATTCTTCCAGATGGGCGAGATCGTTGTGACGGAAGACATGCGCCGTTGCGCCCGACAGTCGCGTGCCCATGAGCAGGCAGGAATGGGAAAGCTCGTCCGCGAGGATCAAATCGCCTTTGCCAACAAGCGCCGGGATAACGCCGAGATTGGCGAGGTAACCAGAGCCGAAGACGATGCAATCTTCCGCACCTTTCAGCCTGGCGAGCCTTGCCTCAAGTTCACCAAATAGCGGGTGATTGCCCGTGATGAGACGCGACGCGCCGGAACCCGCACCATAGCGTGTAGTTGCCTCATTCGCCGCAGCGATCACATCCGGGTGATGGGAGAGATTGAGATAATCATTGCAGCAGAAAGAGATCAATGTTCTGTCGCCACGACGTACTTCGACATCGTTGAAGCGATCCGTCTCGACGAGGCGACGGCGCAGGCTCCCTGCCTCAAGCGCATCGAGCTTTTCGCTGACGAAGCTGTCGAGCGAGCGGCTCATGACGCGACCCTGATGACGGGTTTGCCGATCATCTTTCGTTCGAGCAGACGTTGCAGCACGTCACCTGCGTCCTCCAGCGGGAAGCTTGCGGTGGGTTCGGGATGAATTTTGCCCGCCGCCACCCAGTCGCACAGCTTGTGGAGCAGCGGACCGTTGGCTTTCGGATTAGCGCGGATTTCACCGCCCCAATCGACGCCGACGAGCGAGGCGCGTTTCAGGAGTGCGAGGTTCAAGGGGAGTTTCGGAATCTCGCCATTGGCAAAGCCGACAACAAGATGACGACCGCCGGGCGCGAGGCAGCGGAAGGCTGTTTCTGAATAGGCGCCGCCGACGGGATCATAGACGAGATTGACGCCGCGCTTTTTGACCAAAGCGTCCAGCGCCTTGCGCCAATCGGGATCGGAATAGTCGAGTACCATGTCCGCGCCGTGGGCTTTCGCAGCGTCGCGTTTCTCGGCTGTCGAGGCGGCGGCGATAACACGCGCACCCATGGCTTTGGCCACATCGATGGCGGCCATGCCGACGCCGCCCGCCGCGCCCAGCACAAGAACCGTCTCGCCCGGTTGCAGATGGCCGCAATTCTCCAAGCCATAGAGCGCCGTGCAATAGGAGACGATGAAACCGGCGGCGGCTTCCGCGCTCATTTCGTCCGGGATGGTGGAGCAGACGGCGGCGGGAATGGCGACTTTTTCAGCCAGCGCGCCACGAGGCGACAGGGCCATGACTCGGGAACCAATGAGATCGCTGGAGACGCCCTCTCCCACGGCCTCGATCACGCCCGCGACCTCGGAACCCGGCACGAAAGGCAGGGGCATTTTGACCTGATAGGTGCCGCGCACGAGCAGCGCATCGACATAGCCAAGGCCTGCGGCCTCGACATCCAGCAGGATCTGGCCGGGACCGGGCACGGGTTCTTCAAGGTTTTCCGCCCGGAGTTCGGAGGGTTCGCCGTAGTTGACGCAGCGTATGGCCCGCATGATGCTAACCTTCTGTCCTAATTAAGGTTTCGGCTGGCAACCTAGCCCACCTTGCATTGCAACGAAAGCTGCCTATGCTTCGGCAAATTGATGTTTCCACCCCATGTTGACCAGGGGAACCAGCCTCCCATGACCATCCAGAGCCGTACCGAAGACAAGCCCAAGGACCCCGTTCCCCACGTTGCCGCCCGGACCAACCCGGATGAGGTCCGCCACGACTGGACGCGGGACGAGTTGCAGGCGCTTTGGGACCTGCCCTTCAACGATCTGATCTTCGAAGCCCAGATCGTGCATCGCCGCTGGTTCAAGGCGCATGAAGTGCAGATGTCCACCCTGCTCTCGATCAAGACCGGCGGCTGCCCGGAAGATTGCGGCTATTGCGCCCAAAGCTCGAAATTCGACACGGGCCTCAAGGCCTCCAAGCTCATGGAAGTCGAAAAGGTACTGGCAGAAGCCCGCCGCGCCAAGGAAGCGGGTGCAACGCGCTATTGCATGGGCGCTGCATGGCGCGAGCCGAAAGACCGCGACATGGACATGGTCTGCGCCATGGTCGAGGGCATCAAGGACATGGGGATGGAAACCTGCATGACGCTCGGCATGTTGTCGGGCCAGCAGGTTCATCGCCTCGCCCAATCCGGCCTCGACTACTACAACCACAATATCGACACGTCGGAAGAATATTACCCGAACGTCATCACGACGCGCAGCTTTCAGGATCGGCTCGATACGCTGGAACGTGTGCGCAATGCGGGAATCAATGTCTGTTCAGGCGGCATCGTCGGCATGGGCGAAAGCCAGTCCGATCGCCTCGGCATGCTGATGGCGCTGGCGAACCTGCCCGAACATCCCCAAAGTGTGCCGATCAACATGCTGATGCCGATGGAAGGCACGCCGCTGGGCCTCAGCGAAAAGGTCGATCCCATCGACTTCGTCCGCATGATCGCGGTCGCGCGCATCATCATGCCACAATCGGTGGTGCGCCTTGCCGCCGGTCGCGAGTTGATGTCGGACGAACAGCAGGCGCTGTGCTTCATGGCGGGCGCGAACTCGATATTCGTCGGCGACAAGCTGCTGACAGCCAAGAATCCGGAAGCCGACAAGGACCAGGTGCTGTTCAAGAAGCTCGGCATCTCCTCCATGCCTGCCCATAGCTGCCCGTCGGAAAAGCATGTCGGCGAGAAGGCTTCAGCCTAGGGCGAGACCCGCGCCGAGTTCTTCGCGCCAATAGGCCAGACGCTCCTTCAGTATCGACTGACGGAGATAGGGCGTCAGGTCTTCATCCTCAAACGCTTCAACAATCTCGTAGACGAGATTGTCCTCGCCATGCGTGTTCCATGCCGCCTGCATGGCTTTGACGCGATGATTGCCGAGGCGCAACTGGAACCAGATCCCGTTCTGCTGCGCTTCGAGATTGCGGCTCGGGCCTAACCAGCGTTCACCGGTGATGAGGCAGCGGACGGCGAAGATGCCGGGTGTCGGTTTCTGTTCCTTGTAGTCACGTACGATCTGGCGTTTTTGTTCCCTGTCCATCGTCATGCTTTCGGCCTGCGTTTGCGTTCCGGCAAAGGTGGAACGACGCGCGCAAGTTTCTGGTTCAAGCGATAATGAGCCGAAGTGTCGGCGGGCTTTGCCCAGTCGCGTCCCATCAAATCCCAATCGGGATCGTCGATATCAATGTCGAGATTTTTGAGCAATCCCGCCTCGCAGACCACGAACTGATGCCGATAGGGAAAGAGAAAGCGATCCTTGCGACCAAGGGCTGCTCGCGCTTCATCGTAGGTCACAAACCATGAATTGAGATAGAAGCTCGTTTTCGGCGGGAAAAGCCGCGTCGTATCGAAGGCAGGCATTCCGACATGTGCTTCGGCGACGAGATGCTGCCAGTCGCGAAAGCCCATTTCGCGCGCGATGATGGCGAGCGCATGTTTGCGCTGGATGCGGGATCTGTCCGCCAGCAGATCGTTGGCCTTGATGCCGGGCCAGAGTATGGCGAGGCGATGCGCAGCGCCATAGACCCGGCGCTTGTCGAGGCTCACGAAATCCTTCACGAGTTTGCTCGCACGAATTTTATATTCGTCGAGAGCGGATATTGTCTTTTGTGAAGATGGGTCCGTTCGCACGGAATCCTCCTGTTGTCTGAATCCGTTGGTCCGAAGCAACAGCAAACAATTGAGGGCGATGCGAACTAAAGGCGTCGTCTCAGATATTGGCGAAGGTGAGATCCTCTTTCTCGGACGGCGGCGCCCTTCGCGGCACCGGCGGCATATTTAGCGCAACAGGCGCGACTTGCCAAGTGCGGTCAAAATCAGCCTATATGCAGGCCGATAAAGAAAGGCTTTTGCCCCATGTCCATTCCGCCCGCCAATCCGCTTGTTCCGCATCCGCCCAAATGGTTGGCTGAAGGCGCCAAACACCTCTGGCTGCCCTATACTCAGATGCAGACGACGCCAATGGCTCTGCCCGTCGTGAAGACAAATGGTGTGCGACTGACGCTCGCGGACGGACGCGAGCTCATCGACGGCACGTCATCCTGGTGGACGGCGGCGCATGGCTACAACCATCCGCATATACGCGAGGCGGTGACGGCGCAGCTTGAGAAAATGCCTCACGTGATGCTGGGCGGCCTTGTGCATGAGCCTGCGGTGACCCTCGCCACACGACTTGCAAAGCTGTTGCCTGGCGATCTCGGGCATACGTTCTTTTCGGAGTCGGGTTCCGTCTCCGTCGAAATCGCCATGAAGATGGCTGTGCAATACTGGATCAACAAAGGCAAACAGGGCCGTACACGCTTCGTCGCCTTTCGCGGCGGCTATCACGGCGACACGCTGGCGACCATGTCGGTCTGCGACCCTGACGAGGGCATGCATACGCTTTTCAAAGGTGCAATCGCCACGCAGCTCATCACCGATCTGCCGACGACGCCGGAACGCGTCGCGGCCTTCGACCAGTTCCTCGATCAGCATAAGGACGAGATTGCCGCCGTCATCACCGAGCCGCTGGTGCAGGGCGCAGGCGGCATGATCTTTCACGATGCGGCGACGCTCAAAGCCATGCGCGAGGCTTGCGATCGACACAATGTGCTTCTGATCCTTGATGAAATCTTTGTCGGTTTCGGGCGCTCGGGGTCCATGTTTGGCTGCGATGCAGCAGGCATCGTGCCTGACATCGTAACGCTGTCGAAAGCACTCACCGGCGGCACGATGGCGCTGGCGGCGACTGTCGCGCGTGCGCATGTGTTCGACGCCTTTCTCGGGCCCACCGCCGCCAACTGCCTGATGCATGGACCGACCTATACCGGCAACCCGCTGGCCTGTGCGGCGGCCAATGCCTCGCTCGATCTATTCGAGCGCGAACCGCGTCTTCAGCAAGCAGCGGCCATCGAGGCGCAGTTGAAACGCGAGCTGGAGCCCGCCCGCGGACTGCCGGGTGTGGTTGACGTGCGCGTCAAGGGCGCCATCGGCGTCGTGGAATGTGCAGCAATCAAGGATGCGGACCTGATGAAACGGCGATTTATCGAGGAGGGCGTTTTCATCCGGCCCTTCGGGCGCATCGTCTATATCACCCCGCCGCTTGTCATCGGCGCGGCGGATCTCAGCCGATTGACCGGCGCGATGGTCAAGATTGTCGCCGAAATGAAGAGATGACCCGCCGATAGCGTGGGGCGGGTGTGACTCGTTAGACACTTTTGCTAGTAGCAGTTATCCACACCCATCCTAAATGTTGAGCCAGAATGGGTCAGCCACTACTCTCCGAACAATCGTCGGGGGAGGGTGATTCGCTATTTCAGTTTTCTCCCGAGGTCTCTCACGAGTTCTACAGCCTGTGTGGTGTATGACTGCGCCATGCCGGAGGTTTGCTCTTTGCGCAAAATGATTGCGCTATAAAGGACTGGGAAGTTCACAGCATGTATGTCATCGCGTTTGCGTCACAAAAAGGCGGTTCCGGCAAGACAACGCTGGCCGGGCACGTCGCGGTTGAAGCCGAACGTCGGGGCGCGGGGCCCGTCGCCCTCATCGATACCGACCCACAAGGCAGCCTCTCGCAGTGGTGGAATGCCCGCGAAGCGGAACGGCCTTTCTTCGTCAAGGCCTCGATTGATGGGCTCGAAAACGACCTCGCACGGCTCAAGGATGGCGGCGTTCGCCTCGTCATCATCGACACGCCGCCTGCTATCACCAATACAATCGGCCAGGTCATTCGTCATGCCGATCTGGTTGTCATCCCCACAAGGCCTTCGCCGCATGACCTTCGCGCCGCTGGCGCGACAGTACGAATCTGCGAGGAAATGGAAAAACCGCTGGTTTTTGCCGTCAATGGCGCCGCGCCGCGTGCCCGGATCACCACGGAGGCGGTCATCGCGCTTTCCCATCACGGCCCCGTCGCTCCTTCGGTCATTCACCAGCGCATCGACTTCGCTTCCAGCATGATCGATGGCCGAACCGTCATGGAAATTGCCTCGCAGACGAAATCGCCTGAAGAAATCGGCGAATTGTGGGGCTTTCTATCGGATCGGCTCATGGGACGGGAGACATCGCCGCTCGTGTCGGGTAATTTCGCCGATACGTCGCTCCGCGGTGCCGCCTGAGCACGATCCAGAAAGATAGCCTATGTCTAAAAAGCCCGCCTCATTGACCAGTGACCTTCTTGCGCGAAAGGGAGAGGCCGAACCTTCGACCATCGATCCTTCCGCACGGATGACATTGTCTGCGGGGTCGGGCTTTTCGGACGATGAGGGCGGCGGCAGCGACGAGCGAGTTGAACCGCATATGGGGCGCGACACGGAAATCCGCCCCATGCCGCCGGAGCCAGAGATTATCTATACGGCAGAAGAAAACGGATCGGGTGGCGGCAATACACGGCTCATCATCGCCATCGTGCTCGGTATCATCATTGTCGGCGGCATTTTCCTTGCCATGTCGGGCAATGAGAAAGGGGATGTTGCACCCGTCTCGTCCGATCTCATGAGCGAAGCGCCCGCGCCTGCCGAGCAGATGGCCCCACCGGCCGAAACGGAAAGTCGGCATGAGGAAATGTCGCCTACCGAACAGTTGCAGGCGATTGCCCGTGGCGACATGGAAAGCACGGCTGACGCGCCTCCGGCAAAAGCAGCCGCTCCGGCTGAGCCCGAATCCACACCTACTCCGGAGGCAGTTGCACCTGCCACCGTTGCAGAAGCGCCTGTTGCTGAAGTCCCCGTTTCTCAAGCCCCGGCCCCCGCGCCTGTGGAAACGGCCAAGCCTGCGGCTCCGGCCAAGGCCGCGACCCCGCAGGCCGGTGGCGCCTATATGGTGCAGCTTCTCGCCCTGCGCGATGAGGGAGCAGCCCGCGCCGCCTGGAAGAAGATCGCCGCGAAACATAGTGGCCTCCTCGCCGCCCATGCGCTCGACATCGAAAAGGTCGATCTGGGGGCGAAGGGCGTCTGGTATCGCGTGCGGGCAGCAGGCTTTGCCAACAAGGCGGCGGCGACCAAAGCCTGCGCCAGCCTCAAGGCGGCGGGCCAGGATTGCATCGTCAAAAAGCGCTGAATTGACCTGATCACTCCGACGGTCATTTGCCCGAGCGCGTATTATTGCGTCCGGCAGGACGCCTGTGTACGGTCCCGGCCATCGCAATTGACCGAACTTTGGAGACATCATGATCGAAGCTGTGATCTGGGATTTTGGCGGCGTGCTGACCTCGAGCCCGTTCGAGGCCTTTGCGCGCTATGAGCGCGAGCGCGGGCTGCCTGAGAATTTCATTCGCGGCATCAACGCGACCAATCCCGACACCAATGCCTGGGCGCTGTTCGAACGCTCGGAAGTGACGCTCGAGCAGTTCGACGACCTCTTCGCGCAGGAAGCGATCGCCAAGGGCCATGAGGTGCGGGGTCGCGCGGTGGTGGAGCTTCTCTCCGGTGATATTCGTCCCGCCGTCGTCAATGGGCTCAAAGCCTGCAAGACGCGCGTCAAGGTCGGCTGCATCACCAACAACGTGCCCGCCGGCAAGGGCGCTGGCATGGCGCGCAGCGCGGAAAAAGCCGCACAGGTCGCCGAAGTCATGGCGCTCTTCGATCATGTCATCGAAAGCTCCAAGCTTGGCATCCGCAAGCCCGATCCGCGCATCTATGAACTTGCCTGCGAAACGCTCGAAGTCTCGCCTGCTAACTGTGTCTATCTCGATGATCTCGGCATCAACCTGAAGCCTGCCAAGATGCTCGGCATGACCACGATCAAGGTGGTGGAGCCCGATCAGGCGATGGCAGAACTTGAGACTGCCGTCGGGTTTCCGGTCGGTTAGGACGTTGCCCACGAAGCTTGCTTGAGAGTGGGCTCGATTGGGGCCTATTCTCCCTTTCAGAGAAATGAGGGAGGATAGAATGCTCAGGCCAAAAGCCGAGAAGCTCGACCTTGGAGGCGCACCGGACCTTAAAGATCCGGACCTCTATATGAGCGATGACTTTCACGAGGTCTTCCGGACCTTGTGTCGTGAAAGCCCCGTCTACTGGAATCCGTAGGCCGACGCGGCAGGCTTCTGGGCGGTGACGCGCTACGATGACATCGAAACGATCTCGAAAAATCCGAAACTCTTTTCTTCCGCCAAGGACATGGGCGGACACCGGATTTTCAACGAGAACGAAATCGACGAAAACAATACCGAAGCCAGCATGATCTCGATCGACCCGCCGGAACATGCCGCCTATCGGCGCATGATCTCGCCGGGCTTCGTGCCCAAGCGCATCGCCAATATGGAAGATCGCATTCGCGCCCGTGTGACGCGTTTGCTCGATCAACTTGAAGAACGTGGCGCCAATGGCAAGGAAGTTGAGTTCATCGATGCGGTGGCCGCGGCACTCCCTATCGACGTGCTGGCCGAACTCTTCGGCATGCCGTCGAGCGACGGGCCAAAGCTTTTCGAATGGTCGAACGCCACCGTCGGCGAGGACGATCCGGAATTGCGTGTTTCGGATGAATATATGCGCAAATGTCTCGGCGAGATGGCGGGCTATACCGCCAATCTCTGGCAGCAACGGGTGGAAAATCCCGGCGAGGACCTGATCTCCATGCTGGCGCATTCAAGGGTGCCGAACCTTGAGGGCAAAGAAGAGCCGATGAGCTTTGCCACCTATATCGGCACGTTCATTCTGCTCGTCGTGGCGGGCAACGAGACCACCCGCAATTCGATCTCCGGCGGATTGCTGGCGCTGAGCCAGAACCCGGAAGAACGCGCCAAGCTACTGGCCGATCCGTCGCTCATTCCAAGCGCGGTACAAGAGATCGTGCGCTGGGTGAGCCCTGTGCTGCATATGCGGCGCACGGCGACGCAAGACACGGAACTCGGCGGCCAGAAGATCGCCAAGGGCGACAAGGTCGTGATGTGGTACGCATTGGCCAATCGCGACGAGACGAAATGGGACGATCCCTATCGGTTCGATGTGACGCGTTACACCGACAAGGATGCGCCCACGCAGCTTGGCTTCGGCATCGGGCAGCATTTCTGCCTCGGCTCGCGGCTTGCCGAATTGCAGCTTCGCGTTCTCTATGAAGAGATGCTCAGACGCTTCCCCGATATTCATGTGTCAGGACCGATCCGCCGCCTGCGCTCGAATTTCATTTCGGGCATCAAGGAAATGCCTGTGAAGCTGACGGCCTGAGCGCCGAACATCGCACAAGAAAAAGCCCGCGCCATTTATCCGGCGCGGGCTTTGTCTTTTCGAAAGTCAGAAACAAGGCTGATCAGCTGACGGCCTTGCGAGCCGCTTCGGAGGCCGAGGCATCGAGACCGATCTCGGCGGCAAGCTGGTCGATCATGGCCAGTTCGACACGCTTCAACTCGCCATCGGCCAGTGCAACTTCCCACAGCATTTTCAACACGTCGATGCGTTCATCGGTCGTGAAGCTTTCGGCGATGGTGCGGGTGAAGATGCTCTCGCCATATGGGAGCTTCTGACGTTCAGTAGCCATATCGACCAGCGTCTTTGCTTCTTCCGCGTCCAGCGAAAAATGGCTGCCGACAATACGTATGATGGCGGAGCGCTCGTTGTCGTCGAAATGCTCGTCACGACGCGCGGCCTCGACAAGAAGAGCGGCGGCTGCAAGCCGTTTGGTCTCCGGCGAGACAGGTGCGGCCTCCGGATGCGTTGAGGCTTTCAGCGCCTTGATGATCTTTTCCAGCATTTTCTCAAAGTCCCTTTTCTGGAAGCCTTCTTCAGGCAAAATGGCCCCGAACCATCGCCCCGGATGGCTTCCACTTGGCAATATACATCAGATGACGGCTCTTGCCTCATGCCATTGAGGCGATCCGGCGGGATCGGACAATCTGTCCCACCCCCCCGGATCAATGCATCAATGCGACATGAGACTCGACACCCGCTTCACCGGCGCCTTGCGTGGCAGCAGCATGTCGAGGATGACCGCAAGGGCTGGCAGCACCGTGACCGCCATGACCATGTTGACCATGAACATGAAGGTGAGCAGCAGGCCCATATCGGCCTGGAACTTCAGCGCGGAGAAGGCCCAGGTGGAGACGCCGATCGCCAGTGTGATGGCGGTGAAGAATGTCGCCATGCCTGTTTCAAGCAAAGCCATCTGGAAACATTCAGTGATATGGCGCCCTTCGGCCAGATGGTACTGGATGCGGTTGTAGATATAGAAGGCGTAGTCAACGCCGATGCCGACCGCGAGCACCATGACCGGCAAGGTCGCGATGGTCAGGCCGATCTGCAGGACTTCCATGAACCAGTAGCCGAAAAAGGTGGCGAAGGTGAGCGGTAGACAGCAGGCGACGACCGCGCGCCAGTCACGATAGGTCAGCGTGACAAGCGCGATGATGACGACATAGACCCACAACATCATCGGCAGTTCGGATTGCGAGATTTCCTCGTTCACCGCCGCCTGCACACCCATGTTGCCGGACGCCAGACGAATATTGACTTCCTTCATCGGAAAAGCTGAACGGAAGTCCTTCACCGCCTGCACGACCGGCGCGATGGTCGTCGCCTTGGCGTCGGTGAGAAAGACCTGCACCGGCAGGATCGTGCATGCCTGGTTCATCAGCGCCTGAGAGCCGGGCACCGTAGTCACGGCCTGCGCCAACGCATCCTTGTTGCGCGGAATAGCAGCCCATTTCGGGTTGCCTTCGTTCCAGCCCGCCTGCGATCCCTTGACCGCGAAGGGCAAGGAGACGACAAGCGCGACGCCCGGCTGGTTCTCCATGTACCAGGAAAA
The DNA here is from genome assembly GCA_049303435.1 of Parvibaculum sp. Taxonomy (GTDB): domain Bacteria; phylum Pseudomonadota; class Alphaproteobacteria; order Parvibaculales; family Parvibaculaceae; genus Parvibaculum. The sequence continues at coordinate 21,280 of JBAQNC010000093.1, forward strand.
GCGATTGAGATATTCAAGCGTATCATAGTCAACACAGGCGTCAGGCTTCGTCTCGACGACGATGGTCAGCAGATTGAGGCCCAGCGAGTAGTTGGCTGCGATATAACGACTATCGACATTGTAGCGCGCGTCTTCACGCAGCTCCGGCGTACCGGCATGAAGCGCGCCGACGTGACGATGACGGCTTTCGTAGACCGCAAAGCCGAACAGAGTCGTGGAGACGATGAGCGTCACCACCGCAAAGCGCGGTTCGGCGACGCGGCCCAGCACGCGCATGATCTTGAGACGCGTCTCGCGCGACTTCGTCACACGCGCGACAAAACCATCGTCGAACTTCATGTAGCTGACCACGAGAGGCAGCATGACGAGGTTGGTGATGATCTTGAGCGCCACACCGATGGAAGCGGTAATGGCCAGTTCGCGAATCATGCCGACCGGGATAAGATAGAGCGTGCCGAAACCAACAAGCGCAGTAATGAGCGCCATGGTGCCGGGAACGAGCAGGCCGGAGAAACTTGCGCGCGCCGCCTGTTCGCTTGTCGCCCCGCCAGCGAGTTCGGCGGTAATGAGGTTGATCTGCTGCACGCCGTGACTGACGCCGATGGCAAAGACAAGGAACGGCACCAAGATCGCCAGAGGATCAAGCCCGTAGCCCAGCAGATTGAGCAGTGCGAATTGCCAGACCACCGATGTCAGCGATGAAAAGAGCGTCGCGAAGGTGAGCAAGGCGGAACGTGAGTAGAGATAGACGGAAATTGCCGTCAGCGCGAAAGCGGCAAAGAAGAAGACAAGCACGCCATTGGCGCCGTCGGCAATATCACCGACCGATTTCGCAAAGCCGATGATGCGGACCGTATATTGGTCGTTCTCATATTTCTGGCGGATCTGCTTTTCAAGCTTGGCCGCGAGATCGAAATAGTCGAGCTTTTGGCCCGTCGAGGGATCGAAGTCCTGCAACTCGGCGGACACCATAGCGGAAGTGAAGTCATTGGAAACGAGGCTGCCGACGAAGCCGCCGCGGATGACGTTGCTCTCGATCTTCTGCAAGGCTTGCGGCGTCATCGTGTCGGCCGTCACCTTGCCGGAGATCACGTCTTCGGCGCTGATGCCATCTTCAGTGATTTCACGGTAGCGCGTGTTCGGCGTCCAGAGCGACGTCACTGTGGGACGCGACACGCCCGGAAGAAAGAAGACTTCGTCGGTCAGATTTTTGTAGACCTTGAAGAAATCCTTGGTCCAGATATCCTCATTCTTGGGCTGCAACACGAGGATGATGCGGTTGGAGCCAAAAAGCTGATCGCGATATTGCTGGAAGGTCTTCACATATTCGTGGCCAATGGGCAGTTGCTTGTCGAAGCCTGCGGTCATATGCAGGTTGAAAGCAAAATAGAGCCCGAATGCGGTGGCGAGAGCCAGTAAGCCCAGAATGATGGCACGCAAGCGAAATATCAAATTCTCAAGAAACTTAATCATCGACACCTGTCTCCCTCGCCGCCATCCGATATCGGACAACGGACACATTACGATTCCCAGTTCTCTTCGATCGGCGCGCTGACAGCATGCGGAACATCATGCAATCAACTCACCGACATGAATTAGCCGGATCGTGGAGATTTCTGACAGATCAACTGGCGCACTCAGTCCTTGAAAAACGAGTGCGCTCAGGTTCCCGGTCAGGACACCCCTCCCCTTGTTCATGCCACTTTCTTTTTTCCGACATCGGTCCCCACCGACGTCAGACGAAGCGGTCATTCTCTCATGTGCTTACGATGGCATAAAACCGCAGAACTGCAATGTGTCTCTTTGAAAATTCAACAACTTACAAAAGTGAAAATAACAATTCATTGACCGAGCATAAGGAAACCTATGGCAAAGATGACGGCGTCGTCACTTTTAACTTGACGCTCCTTCGACCTTGCTTATTTAATTGTAAGTAAGAAACACGTGCAGGCGGGCCAAGCTGGATTGGCCGCCATCATGCGTGTTTGCATTTGCGAACAGGGAGAAGTAGCCAGATGAGCGACGTCCGCCAGATCACCAAAGACGAAGCCTATGATGCCGTTGCGCCGGATGACTTTCCGGCCATGATGAATGTGGACCGCTACAATGCGCGTTCGACTGCATTCGACAAGATCATTTCGGCTACCCATGACCATTTCTGGGATCCGCTGGACACAAAATATATCGACTACAGTGAGCCCTTCGACGTCGAGAACGAATTCATCCTGCCGGAAGAATTTATCCTCGAACTGGGCCTGCCGAGCTTCCAGAAACTCACGCAAAAGCAGCGTGTACGCTTTGCCAATGAAAGCGCGCGCTGGATGCTTTCCTCGATCCTGCACGGCGAACAGGGCGCGTTGAACCTTTCATCGAGCCTGTGTCACGTGCTTCGCGATCCGGGCGCACAGGAATATGCCGCCAACCAGACACGCGAAGAAGCCCGCCACGTCACCGGCTTTGCCAAATATATCCAGGCGCGATGGGGCAAGCCCCTTCCCGTCGGTCAGACGCTTGGCGATCTGCTCACTGATATCGTCGGCGCGCGCGAGGTCTACAAGAAGATCGTCGGCATGCAGATGCTGGTCGAGGGCCTCGCGATGGGCGCCTTCGCGACCTTCTACGCCAATGCGCGCGATCCGCTGCTCGTGAAGCTGATGCAGCTCGTCATGACGGACGAAGCTTTCCATCACAAGTTCGGCAAGATCTGGGCGGATCGCACGATCCCCAAACTCTCGAAGGAAGAACAGGACATCATTGAAGACTGGGCGGCTGAATGCTTCCAGACGCTGCTCTTCAACCTGG
>JBAQNC010000094.1:0-5141 GCA_049303435.1 Parvibaculum sp.
CCCTCTGGGAGAGGGTTGGGTGAGGGCCTTACGTCGCCCGAAACTTCAGCGCCACGCCATTCATGCAATAGCGCAAGCCCGTGGGTCGCGGGCCGTCGTTGAAGACGTGGCCCAGATGCCCGCCGCAGCGACGGCAATGGACTTCCGTGCGCGTCATGAAGAAGGACGTGTCCTTGCGTTCACCGACCGCATTGTCGAGCGGCTTGTAGAAGCTCGGCCAGCCCGTACCGCTGTCGAATTTCGTTTCCGACGAAAACAGCGGCAGGTCGCAACCGGCGCAATCGAAGACGCCGTGGCGGTGTTCGTCGTTGAGCGGACTGGTGAAAGGCCGTTCCGTGCCTTCATGGCGCAGCACGTTATAGGCTTGCGCGCTCAGTTGCGCCTTCCATTCGGCGTCGGTTTTCGTCACCTCGAATGTTTCGCCTGCCTGTGCGTTTTCGAGGCTGCGGTTCAGGCCGATGGCTGTCAGCGCCGCACCGATGGCTGTGGCGCCGAGAAATTTGCGTCTGTTCATTTTCGCTCTCCTCATTTCCCCGCCTGATCGCCCCAGATGCGTTTCAACATGCCGTCGCGACCGCAGCCCAGATTATAGGTCATGTAGCGCACCGGGTTCTTCTTGTAGAACTCCTGGTGGTAGGTTTCCGCCGCATAGAAGGGGCCGGCGGGCACGATTTGCGTAACGATCTTTTCGCCCTTCAGCACGCCGGATTTTTCGATCGCGTCTTTCGAGGCCAGCGCTTCCTTCATCTGCGTCTCGTCATGCGTGAAGATCGCGGTGCGATACGACTTGCCGAAATCGCAGAACTGCCCGTTCTGCGTCGTCGGGTCGATATAGCGCCAATAGACATCGAGCAATCTGGCGTAACTGGTCTTTGCCGGGTCGAAGGTCACTTCGAGCGCTTCGGCATGGCCGGTGGTTTCCGAACTCACCTGATCGTAGCTCGGGTTGACCTCTGGCCCGCCGGTATAGCCCACGCGCGTCGAGACGACGCCGGGCACCGGATCGAAATGGCGCTGCATGCTCCAGAAGCAACCGCCAGCGAAAGTGGCGATCTCTGTGTTCTCGGCGGCGATGGCGGGCGTGATCGCAAGGCTCATCAGCCCGAGAAAAACGGTCCGAAGGGTGCGCAGGAAAAAGGGCATGGCGTTTGTCTCCATCAATGTGATGTTCGCTTTGACATCTTTCTCTCTTCCTGCTTTACGCAGCGACTTCACCTCATCGATCAAAAAAATTTCGGGGCAAACATGGTTAACGTCTCCGGGCCAATTGCGTAGCTTCACTCCCTGTTCGACCTTGCCGGGTGGCTCATATGTTTCAGCATCCGAAAAAAGGGCGAAGCAAATAGCAAAACGAAGCTATTACAGGCCTTTGTTGTTGCTTGAGGTACAATAATCCCTGTGCCAATCCAGGTCAGCGTGATAGAAAATTTCTTCTTTGCGGGCCATTCGTCCGCTTCATCTCAGGGTGCCTTGCGTGTTTGGTTTTCGACCTGCATCAGATGGTCGTGTTTTGGTTCCGGGGTCGCTTCGCGCCCGTTCCATCGGTGCGTCCGCAAATCTGATGTCTCGTGTCGGCCTTGTCGTATCTGCCTTGGCCCTGATTTTCACTTTCCTCCTGTCGCCTGCTTTCTCGCCTGACGCTTCTGCGAGCGTGGTGGCCATCGTTGACGGTGTCCAGACCAGTTCGTTTGCTCGGCAGGATATGTCCGACAGGGGCCGGATCGATCGCATTGTGGTTGCACGGGCCGGTTCAACGGATGTTTTTGGTAAAATTGAGGCAATCCGTCGCATGGGCTCGCGGAGTGTGCTGCGCAACTCCCCACGTCTTGATCTGATCGCGATGGATCGCATGGAGAATCTGGTGGAATCTACTGAGGTTTCTGTCAGAACCGTAACGCGAAATAGCGCTTTCCGGACTCGGGTTCATGATGGTCTGGGGCGTGCGCCACCTCGCATCGACCTGTAAAAATCAGGCAAAATTCGCGTTCGTCACAGGATCAACTTGTGACATCCCTCATGAGACAGGTATAGAGGGCGCGCGAAAAGCCTTTGAGGGCCGGAAATACGGGTCAAGAGTTCAGCGACACAATCCGATTTTCGGTAATTAAAGCATTTGAATCCTGGCGTTTCCGCACTCAGGAGCGGAAATGGCGGGGTCCTACGAAATAGTGAACAAGAGAGCTTAAGCTCCATCCGTTTAGAGATTACGAGATTGCCGATGCAGTCCGCGGCGTGAAGACTGCACGTCCCTAGGGGAGGTTACCTTGCAGCGTATCGAAAATATCGTCTTTGGCCTTCGAGCACCCATTCTGGTGATTCTGGCTATTACGACGATCGTCATGGGCGTATTCGCCACACGGCTCCATATGGATGCCGGCTTTTTGAAGATGCTCCCAGTCGGGAACTCCTTCATCAAGACCTATTTTGAGTATGCCGATAATTTCGGCGGCGGTAACCGCGTCATTGTGGTGCTCGAGAACAAGAAGGGCGACATCTTCCAGCCCGCGTTTCTCCAGACCCTCAAGGAAGCAACCGACGATGTGTTCTACATCCCCGGTGTCGCCCGTCATCGTGTGACCTCGCTGTGGACGCCGAACACGCGTTATATCGCGGTGACCGAGCAGGGTCTTGAAGCTGGCGACGTTATTCCCGCCAATTTCAGCCCCAATCCGGAAAGCATCAAGACCGTGATGCAGAACGTGCTGCGCGCCAATCTCGTCGGCCGCCTCGTTTCGACCGACTTCAGCTCGGCCATGATCGCGACGGAACTTCTCGATTTCGACCCCGAAACGCAGAAGCCTCTCGACTATTTCAAGGTCGCCAATCTTCTGGAAAAGAACATCCGCGATAAATACGTGTCCGACGATGTGGACGTGAAGATCGTCGGTTTCGCGAAGCTTGTCGGCGATATTGCCGATGGCGCGCGTTCGGTGGTCTTCTTCTTTGCCCTCGCCTTCGTGCTCACCTGCCTCATGCTCTGGCTCTATTGCCGCTCATGGCTGCTGACCATCGTGACGGTGAGCTGCTCGCTCTGCTCGCTCATCTGGCAGTTCGGCATTCTGAACCTGATGGGTTACGGGCTTGATCCTCTCGCGGTTCTCGTTCCCTTCCTCGTCTTCGCCATCGGCGTCAGCCACGGCGTGCAGCAGATCAACATGGCGGGCGCCGAAATCGCGGCCGGTCTCAACAAGGAGCAGGCCGCGCGCGCGACCTTCACCTTCCTGCTGCGTCCGGGTTCGGTGGCGCTCTTCACCGCGCTTTCCGGTTTCGCCACGCTCTACATCATCCCCATCGGCATGATCAAGGAGTTGGCCGTCACCGCCTCCATCGGTGTGGCGCTCAAGATCGTCTCCAACCTCATTATGCTGCCGCTCATCGTTTCCTATGTGGCGCCGGGTGAGGAATATGGCGCCAAGGTGCGTCATTCGATGGAAGCCCGTGCGAAGTACTGGCCCTATATCGCCAAATTCGCCAGCCCGCGTTTTGCCTTCATCTTCATCGGCTTCTGCGTGGTGCTTGGTGGCGTCGCTCTCTATGAGAGCCGCGATCGCCAGATCGGCGACGTGCATGCGGGCGCCGGCGAGCTTTGGCCGAATGCGCGCTACAACACGGACAGTGAATATATCGCTGAACATTTCAAACTCGGCCTGAACGTGATGAACGTCATCGTCGAGTCTGACAATGTGGCTTGCGTCGACTACGGCAAGCTTCATCACGTCGACACCTTTGGCTGGGACATGATGAATGTGCCGGGCGTGCAGACGGTGGTGAGCCTTCCGATCGTCGCCAAGAAGATCAACTCCATGTGGCAGGAAGGGAACCCGAAATGGGCCGCTCTGCCGCGTGATCCGACGGCTCTCGCCCAGGCGACGTCCAGCGTCTCCACCTCGACCCTTCTGGTGGACTCTCGCTGCGTGACGCTGGGTGTCCAGGTCTATGTGACGGATACCAAGGCCAATACGGTCAAGACCGTGACGGCTGCGGTTGAAAACTGGATTGCCGCCAATCCCTATCCCGGCCTCAAGATGCGTATCGGTACGGGCAACGTGACGATCGTCTCGGCGACCAATACGGTTGTCGAACATTCCGAACTGCCCATGCTGCTCTATGTGTATGCCGTGGTCATGGCGCTCGTGATCCTCGTCTATCGCGAATGGCGTGGCGCTCTGTGCTGCGTTATCCCGCTCATCCTCTCGACCATCATCGGTAACTGGTTCCTGACGGCTGCTTCGATCGGCCTGAAGATCTCCACCCTGCCTGTGCTGGCCATTGCGGTGGGTATCGGCGTGGACTACGGGATTTACGAGTACAACCGAATTCAGCGCTACATGCGTATGGGCGTGACGCCTTTCGCGGCCTATCTCCAGGCGCTGAACGACGTTGGCTCGGCCACCATGTTTACGGGCGGCACGCTTGCCATCGGTGTGAGCACATGGTCCTTCTCGGCGCTGAAGTTCCAGGCCGACATGGGTCTGCTGCTCACCTTCATGTTCGTTGTGAACATGATCGGTGCGGTGACGCTCCTGCCGGCGCTGGTTGCGGCCTTCGAAACCATCTGGCCGCTGAAGCGCAAGCCGCTCACTGAAGAAGAAGCCCGTGCGATCCGTCATTCGCACTAAGCGCTTCGGACATGAATATGAAAAGGGCGACCCTCGGGTCGCCCTTTTTGTTTGTCTGGGCTTGCTTGCGCTGAAGATGGAGTCCGGGATCAAGTCCCGGAATGACATTGGAGAATGGGAGCGGGTGTTTCCAAAAGCTCGGTGTCGTCCCGGGACTTGATCGGGAGTTATCACCTTGACGTAGTAGCCCACCATTCCTAGATTTTGGACTGCGTGACAGGCCGACGCTCAAGAATTGATAGATCTCCCTCAAAGGAGAGAGAAAGTGGAGACTAAAGGATTAGGAGCGGGCGCTCAGAATGCGAGCCGTCTCCGCTTCGAGACCCAGCACGATGCCTTCAACTTTGCCCGTCAGAGTGTTGAAGAGGGGCAGCGCTTCATGGCCCGCAACGGCTTCAGCTGTAGCAACTATTATCTGGAGGGGAATTGCGAAATCCATTTGCACGTAACCTCCCTGTCCGATTCGAGCAAACTCAAGCTCGTTTCGCATATCGTTCCATTTGTTGATACCAACGGTAAACG